>NZ_JAPHNL010000254.1 GCF_026274175.1 Streptomyces beihaiensis | reverse complement strand
GTTGCCACTGCCACCTGACAATGCAGATCTTTGTAAAGACCTTGACTGGTAAGACCATCACCCTGGAAGTGGAGCCCAGTGACACCATTGAGAATGTCAAGGGGAAGATTCAAGAAAAAGAGGGCATCCCCCCAGACCAGCAGAGGCTGATCTTTGCCGGGAAGCAGCTGGAAGATGGGCGCACCCTGTCTGACTACAACATCCAGAAGGAGTCCACCCTGCACCTGGTCCTCCGCCTCAGAGGTGGGATGCAGATCTTCGTGAAGACCTTGACTGGTAAGACCATCACCCTGGAAGTGGAGCCCAGCGACACCATCGAGAACGTCAAGGCGAAGATCCAAGACAAGGAAGGCATCCCCCCAGACCAGC
>NZ_JAPHNL010000253.1 GCF_026274175.1 Streptomyces beihaiensis | reverse complement strand
CTCGGCCTTCGGCCGCCCCATCCGTGCCATGAAGCAAGCCTACACATCTGAACAGAATTCCCGACTCAGAACACTAGAGCGCGTCGCAAAAGGCGCCTGACCTGCGGATCTGACCGTACGCGTTATGTGCGGTGTGCGGTGTGGTGCGTTGCGGCGATGCCTTGACGTCGAGATGACGCCGGGCGCGTGCTCAGGCGGGCCGTGAGGGGGCCCGTAGATCGACTTTGAATCCGCCCTGCGGGGTGGGCTCGGCGGCGAGGGTGCCGTAGAGGAGTTCGGCGCGTTCCTTGAGGCCGATCAGGCCGTGGTGGGCGCTGGGCAGCGGGACGGACGGGCGGGTGGGGGCTGTGTTGGTGACGGTGACGCCGAAGTGCTGGGCGTCGTGCCACAGGTGGATGTGGGCGCGGGCGCCGGGCGCGTGTTTGCGTACGTTGGTGAGGGCTTCCTGCGCCGTGCGGTAGATGGTGCGCTGGGCGGTGGTGCTGATGTGCGGCGGGAGCTCGCCGGTCAGGGTCGTCTGGATGCCACTGTTGGCGATCAGCTGCTGGAGATCGGCGAGGGTGGGTTGCGGGGTGAGTTCGGTCTCCTTGCCGCCGGAGGCGCGCAGGAGAGTGACCATGTGGCGCAGTTCGTCGAGGGTGTTCACGCTCAGGGTGCGGATGGCGCGGGCGCCGTCGCGCGCCTGGGGGTCTTTGGCCGCGACCTGCAGGGCTCCGGCTTGTACGGCGATGAGGCTGACCTGGTGGGAGACGACGTCGTGCATCTCGCGGGCCAGTTGGGCGCGTTCGCGGGCGAGGACGGTCTGGGCGTGCAGGGCACGCTCGTGTTCGCGGGCCTCTTCGACCTCGACGAGCTGGCGGGCCACGTCCTGCCTGGCCTGGACGAGCTGGCCGATCAGGACCGGGGCGAAGGCCGTGGCCAGGGTGTAGGCGAACTGGATGAGCGTCCAGGTCCGGTCACCGGAGAACGTGTCGGACAGCGGCCACGTCAGGGTGCTCGCTGCCGCGTTGAGCAGGGCGCAGCCGGCCAGGAGCGGACGGTGTCGGGTGTGCGCGGCCAGGGTGTACAGGGCGGCGAACGGCGCGACTGCCACGTCCATGAACAGGAGCATGGGCAGGGTCAGCACGAAGACGGCCAGCGGGAAGCGCCTGCGCAGGAACAGTGCGACGCAACCCATGGCGGCGCAGGCCCGCATGAACGAGGTGGTGTCCTCGTCGAAGAGGTTGAGCCAGGCATCGAGCACGGCGAGTGCGACCAGGGCCGTGTCGAGGACCCAGGGCGGTACCCGCCGCCACAGTGTCAGGCCGGTGCTCATCGACCGCCGTCCCGTTTCGCGGGTTCTTCGTCGTCACCGCCGCTGAGCAGTCCGGCGCGCTCGGCGAGGAGCGCGGCCTGGACGCGGCTGGACACCCGTAGTTTGGTCAGGATCGAGCTGACGTGGTCCTTGACGGTGCCCGCGCTCAGGTGGATGCGGGCGCCGATGTCGGCGTTGGAGAGTCCTTCCGCGATCAGGACGAGGACATCGCGTTCGCGGTCGCTGAGCAGGTCCACCCGCGCCACGTCCGCGTCCTGGGGGCCGTTTGCCCCGGGGTGGCTGCGCAGCAGGGCGCGTGATGCCTTCGGGGACATGACCACGCCGCCCGCGGCCAGCGTGCGTACCAGTTGGGCGAGTTGTTCGGGTTCGGTGTCCTTGAGGAGGAAGCCGCCGGCTCCCGAGCGCAGTGCGGTCAGGATGTATTCGTCGGTGTCGAAGGTGGTCAGCATCGCCACCTGGGGTGGTGCGGGCAGTTGCTGGATCTGCCGCAGGACGGTCAGGCCGTCGACGTCCGGCATACGGATGTCGAGGAGCACGACGTCCGGCTGTTCGCGGCGGATCACGTCGGCGGCCTGTGCCCCCTCCGCGGTGGCCACGACCTGGATGCCGTCGGAGGTGTTCAGGATCAGCTCGAAGCCGGAGCGCACCAGCGCCTCGTCGTCCACCACCACTACCCGGATCACCGGCGTTCCGCCTCACACACTCGTCTGACCTTGCCAGCTTCTCGGCGACCTGTACGTCCGCACGCTGATCGCTCGCCGTCGACCCTATGTGCACGGGCGCGCGGGAGACCGACGCCATCGGGGACACCAGCCACCCGGCAGACCCGTTCCAGCCGTTCGGGGGGGAGCGCTCCGGCCCGTCGGCGGGCGGGCGGGCGAGGTGTGGTGGATGGTGTCCATGGTTCATATCCGGTGGGATCGGTAGGTATGCCCGCCCGAGGCCGCGGGCGGCGGCCGATCTCCGTACCGTTCGAGGAAGCCAGTCATGCCCCGTCTTCACCTGCGTCACACTGTCCGTGCTCTGCGCCGCTCCGCGGCGCGGCCCCATGTGCTGTTCGGGGGCGTGTACGGGGCGGTGCTCGCCAGTTCCATGGTGGCCGCCCTGACGGAGCTGGGTGAGACGACCCCCGAGGATCGGTTCAGCAGCGCCCAGTGGCTCCTGGTCACGGCCGTCGCGTCGGCTCTGGCGCACGGCTACGCGCATCTGATCGCCAGGCGCGGCGACCAGGCCGTGCACGGGGTCCGCCCGGTGGCGCGGCTGCTGTTCTCCGAGTGGCCGTTGGTCCTGGCCACAGCGCCGACGCTGATCCTGCTGCTGGGCGCGGCGTGGGGCTGGTGGCCCTCGCGGGGCATCGAGTACGTGGCCTTCGCCGTGAACGTGGTGCTGCTGTTCACCTGGGGGCTGCTCGCCGCCCGCGCAGGCGGCCGTGCCTGGGGTTCCGCCGCGAAGGTCGGTGCCGGTGACGCGTTGCTCGGACTGGTCGTCGTGGCGGCCAACGCCGTCATCAAGTAGCCCCGGAGCGTCACCGCGCGGTGAGCCGGCCGCTCATCCACCGCAGTGCGGGGGGAATCTCCCGTTTCCAGGTGGTGAAGTTGTGGCCGCCGCTGTCGAGGATGATCGACGAGACGCGGTCGGGGGCCTTCACCTTCTTGATGAACTTCAGGGTGGTCTTGAGGTTCCGCTCGCCCTTCTTCGAGCTGGTCACCAGGAAGGAGGAGTTGCGTGCGGGGAGGTGGTCCAGGCTCCAGAACAGGTTGGCGCGGTGACGCAGGCGCTGGTCACCGTGGAAGAGGTCACCCGTGGTCACGTCCTCGGCGGCCTTGTAGTACGCGGAAAGGCCCGCGCTCGCCGCGAAGCGGTCCGCATGGTGCAGGCCCAGTTTCAGCGCGCAGTAGCCGCCGGTCGAGTCTCCGATGACGCCCCAGCTGCGTGCGTGGGCACCGACCCGGTAGGCGGCCGATATCGCCTGGGGCAGGTCCTGGGCGAGGAACGTCTCGGCCTTCGGGCCGCCGGGGACGTCCGTGCACTCGGTGTCCCGGGGCGGGGCGACGGTCGGGCGCAGCATCACCAGGATCATCGGCTGCATCTTTCCCTGCGCCGCCAGACGGTGGGCCGTCGTCGGGTACTTCAGGCCCTTGATGAGGGACTTGGCGTTGCCGGGGTAGCCGGTGAGCACGATGGACGCGGGGAACGTCTGTCTCGCGTGGCCCGACTGGAAGTATTCCGGCGGGAGGTAGACGTATGCGGGGCTGACGAGGCCGGACTTACCGCCTCGTACGACGATTTTCTGTATCTGGCCCGCGGACGACGCTCGCTTGCTGCCGTGAACCCGCACCTTCTGCTTCTCCACCACGGCGAGCTGTGACATACCGGCCGGGCCCGTCGGGTGGTCCACGACGGTGCCCTGCGTCTGCTCCTTGCCGATGAGGTCGGCCCAGGAGGCGTAGAACACGAAGGTCCTGTTCGCCAGGAGGCCGACCGAGGCGAAGATCATGACCTGGGTCATGAGGAGCAGTCCGGTGCGGCCGAGGACCGCGCGCCGGCTGCGCCGGGCCAGTCGTGGCCAGAGCACGATGGTGAGGACGAACAGCGCCACGGCCGTCAGCACGGCGAGTGCCAGGACTTTGCTGCTGGTGAGACCCATGGGACGAGACTTTCTCGGGTGAATCCGTGCGGAGGGGCAGGGTGGAGTGCGGCAGGTCAGGAGTCGACGCGTGTGCGTCGCCGGAAGAGGGCGGGCAGGCGCGGCGTCGTGACGAAGCCCTCCGCCCGGCCGCCGGCCAGAGCGATCCGGAGCAGTTCGCTGCTCTTCTCGTAGAGGATGAAGCGGGGTTCCCAGATGGGCCGGTACTTGGCGTTGGCGCGGTACAGCGATTCGATCTGCCACCAGCGCGAGAAGAATCCCAGGGTGGCGCGCCACAGCCGCAGCACGGGTCCCGCGCCGAGGCGGTCGCCACGTTCGAAGACCGACCGGAACATCGCGAAATTGAGCGAGACCCGTGCCAGGCCCACGTCGTCGGCCCGCCGCAGCAGTTCGATGACCATGAATTCCACGAGGCCGTTGTCGCCGTCGCGGTCCCGGCGCATCAGGTCGAGGGAGAGTCCCTTGCCGCCCCAGGGGACGAAGCTGAGCAGTGCGCGCAGTTCGCCGTGCGCGTCGTGGCACTCGACCATCACGCAGCGCCCGTCGGCCGGTGCGCCGAGCCTGCCGAGCGCCATCGAGAAGCCGCGCTCGGTCGCCCCGTCGCGCCACCGGTCGGCGTCGGCGACGAGCCGGGCCATCTCGGGCTCGGGTATGTCCTCGTGGCGGCGGACGCGCACGGTGTAGCCGGCGCGCCGGACGCGGTTGTGGGCTTGGCGGACGCCCCGCATGGCGCGCCCCTCCAGGGTGAAGTCGGCGACCTCGACGATCGCTTCGTCGCCGAGTTCGAGGGCGTTCAGGCCGTGCCGTGCGTAGATGACTCCCGCTTCCTCGGACGCGCCCATCACGGCCGGGACCCAGGCGTGCCGGCGCGCCTCGGCCAGCCAGGCGCCGATCGCTCCCGGCCACGCCTCGGGGTCCCCGACGGGGTCGCCGGAGGCCAGGCAGACGCCGCCGACCACGCGATAGGTCACCGCTGCCTTGCCGCTCGGGGAGAAGACGGCCGCCTTGTCGCGGCGCAGGGCGAAGTAGCCCAGGGAGTCGCGCTCGCCGTGCCGGTCGAGGAGGGTGCGCAGCCGGTTCTCGTCGTCCTCGGTCAGCCTCACGCGTCCCCGGGGGCTGCGGAACGCCACGTAGAGGACGCTCAGGAACACGACTGCCGCAGTCACGTTGAGGGTTGCGTCGACCCAGCCGGGCACCTGGAGGAGGCGGTCGGCCTTCTCGGAGGGGTCAAGCGTGACGAAGCGGGCCACGACGTAGCCGAGGCGGTCGGAGAAGTCCGCTCCCGTCCCGGCGCCGGTCGCCTGCACCAGCGCCATACCGAGCGCGGTGCCGAGGGCCCCGCCGCCGACCAGGGTCGCCAGCGCGGTCCGTGGATTGGAGCGGTCGCCCTTCGACGTGAACTCCTTGCGGCCCACGAGCAGGGCCAGCAGGAAGAGGGCGGTGAGCGCGGCGGAGGCCCAGTTGATCCAGTGGTGCCGGAAGCCGAGGTCGTCGTCCGGCACGAGCAGGAAGAGAAGCATCCCCGCCAGGGTCAGTGCGGTGAGCACCGTGTTGAAGATCCACGCCGCCCGCTTGCGCCGGCGCATGGCGACCGCCAGACACAGCGCGAGCATCGCGGACACCAGGCCGGCCGTGAGCAGGTACGGGGTGAAGTACTCGCCCTCGTTGTGCTCCTGGACCCGGTCGCGCAGCGGAACGGAGAGCACCGCCAGCACGTTCAGCAGGGCCATGGCGCGCAGGTACCAGACGCTCGCCGCGGCCGCCGCCCGACGGCACTGGGGCGTGGTCACGATCGCGTGAGGCTTCCCGGCTGTGGTGGACGGTGTGGTGTATGCAGTCACGTCTACGACATTCGTGAGGATCGGGCGGGTCTGCCATCCGGCGACCGGCTGCAAGTACCCCGCCGGGTGGCGGGGGTCGGCCGCTCAGCGGGCGAGGAGGTCGAACAGGCTCTCCCAGCGGGCCACGACCCGGTCGGTGGAGAAGCGCTGTACGCCTCGGCGTGCGCTTTCCCCCATGCGGTCGCGCAGGTCCTGGTCACTCATCAACCGCTCCAGACAGTGCGCGAGTCGACGGGTGTCTGCGGGGGGTACGAGAAGGCCGTCGACCTGGTCCGTGACGATCTCGCGTACTCCGGGGGCCACGTCGAAGGCGACACAGGGCACGCCGGTGGCCATCGCCTCCATCAGGGCGAGCGGGAACCCCTCGCCGCGCGAGCTCAGCGCGAAGACGGAGCTCTCGCGCAGCGCTCCCGGCACGTCGGCGGTACGGCCCCGCCACTCGACAGACTTCTCGATGCCCAGGTCCGCGCACTGGCGCCGCAAGGCGGGCTCCTCCTCGCCGGCGCCGAATACGGCCAGGGTCCAGTCGGGATGGTTCACGCAGACCAGTGCCCATGCCTCCAGGAGCAGATCGACGCCCTTCTCCTCGTGGAGTCGGCCGATGCTGACCACCGTCTTCGCGCGGCGCGGTGAGGGCTCGTCAGGGAAGAACGGCAACGGGTTGGGCATGGCCCCCACGTGGTCGAGTCCCTCGCGGATCCACAGGTCGGCGTCCTCGCGGGTGAGCGTGAGCATGCGGTCGACGTCCTTGTAGTAGCGCTGAACTCGCCGGAACCGGGAGGACCTTCGGCAGGTCTCGTACGACTCGTGGCTCATGCCGATCACGGTCAGCCCCGTGGTGTCGGCGAGCGCGACCCACTCCATCGCCCACACCTGGGTGACGATCACGACGGCGCCGGGCCCGGCGGCCCGGAACAGGTCGGTGAGCCTCGCGGCTCGTCGGCGCATGCCGTCCAGATGGGCGGCGTGGCGGCGCCGGTCGACCGGGTCGACGCGACGCCGGAGAACTCCGGCCGGGGGCCGTGTGGGCGGATGGACGTCGTAGAGGGTCGTGGTGCGGTACGGAAGGTCGTCGCCGAGGTCATGGCGGCGGCCCGCCGGGGCGGGGGTGATGCCGAGGACGTGCACTCTGTGCCCTCGTTCGCTGAACAGGCGAGCCATCTGGTGGGACCAGCTGGTGATCCCGCCCAGTTCGTCGACGCTGTTGGAGACGAGGAAGACGTCCCGGCTAGCGACAGCGGTGAGTGTCCGGGTCCGGTGCGTCATCGGTGCTTCCAATCTGCGAAGAGCTGGTCGACGATCCGCCGCGCGGCGTCGCCGCGGTCGTATTCGCCGAAGCGCGCGACGAACCGCTCGCGCGCCGGTGCGTAGGCGAGTGCCTGGGAGTCCAGGGCCTTCACCGCCGCGTGGAACTCCTCCTCGGTGGCGAACACCGGCCCCGGCGCGCGGGAGGCCAGGTCGAAGTAGGTGCCGCGGCCGTCGTGGGCGTAGGTGTCGTAGTCGTACGTGAAGAAGAGCATCGGCCGGTCGAGGAGGGCGAAGTCGAACATCACCGAGGAGTAGTCCGTGATCAGCGCGTCGGCCAGTTCCAGGAGCGGGGCGGCGTCGTGGTGGGTGGACACATCGATGACACGGCCGGTCACCGAGGGCGGCAGCACGACGTGGTTGAGGTAGTGCGCGCGGACGAGGAGCACGTACCGGTCGCCGAACTGTTCGGCGAAGCGCTCCACGTCGAAGGGCAGCTCGAAGCGGCCTGGCGTGCGGAAGGTGGGCGCGTACAGCAGCACCGCCTTGTCCTGCGGGACGCCCAACTCGCGGGCGAGTGGGCCGCGTTCGCGCCGGCCGACGGCGCGTTCGCGCTCCCGCGCGCGGACCAGGGAGTCGTTGCGTGGATACCCGGTCCGCAACAGGCGTTGCTCGTCCAGGCGCAGCGCCTTGGCGAGGGTGCCCACGTCGTGCTCGGTGCGGACCACGAAGTGGTCGAAGCGGCGGAGCGCGTCGTGCTGCTCGCGCTGTCGGTCGCGCGTCATCGCCTTGAGTTCGGGCAGGTCGAAGCCCATCCGTTTGAGCGCGGAGCCGTGCCAGGTCTGCAGGTAGGTGGTTCCCGCGCGTTTGGTGAGCTTGAGCGGGAAGCTCTGGTTGTCCACCCAGAACTCGGCCCGGGCGAGCGCCTTGAGGTAGGGCAGCGACCAGCGGCGTACGAGGGTGGCGTCCTCGGGGAAGCCCTGCGGGCTGCCCTGGTAGGACCAGATGGCCTCGAAGTCCAGGCCCTGGCGGCGCATCTCCTCGTACAGGGCGCGGGGGCTGTCGCTGTACTGCTTGCCCAGGTGACTCTCGAAGACGACGGTGCGTCCGCGTACGGGCAAGCGGCTGAAGACCTCGTGGTAGGCACGGAGTTTCGTGTCGGTGGAGGTGAGCTTCCTGCGCAGGGCCCGAGCCTTGCGGTAAGCGGCCTTGCCGAGTGCGCCCGGAGCGCCGTGCACCCCGCGTTCGATCAGTCCGGAGGCGCTGGTGGCGGCAGGGCCCTGGGAGATCAGGCGGAACGCGAGGTGCCCCTTGGCGCTGACGTGCGGCTCGACGCGGTCGGCGGTCAGGCGGGTCAGCCGTGGCCTGACCGGCACCTCGTTGCCGGTCAGGGCGGTGTCCGCGGCGGTGATCCGGGAGACGGTGCGGGCACCGTCCGCCTCCAGGCGCATGCGGATGTCCCAGACGGTGTCCACGATGCCCAGGGGGCGCAGCCGTCGGCCGAGGTCCGCCTCCGTCTCCCAGCTGACCGTGGAGCCGTCGTGGCGTAGGGACCGTACCGGGAAGGTGAACGACTGAAGGCTCTTGCGGCGAGCCGACAGGACCAGCTCGCCGCGGAGGGCGGCGCCGGGCGGGATCGAGCCCAGCGGATTGGTGATGCGGCCGGACAGGCTGACCGTGGTGCCCGCCGCGGCGAACCCGGTCAGTTCGTTGCGCAGCGACATCCGCTCCAACGGCCTGTGGTGGTAGCCGAGTGCGGTCACGTCCAGGACGCGGCGGCCCAGCGGGTCGTCCAGGTGCCCGCCGGCGTCGGTCCAGTAGACGCGGCCGTCCCGTTGCGCGAGCGGCGAGGAGATCTTGTCCCGGTGCATGAGCGTGTCCACGGCCGGGATCAGCCGCTCCCAGTCGCCTTGCCGCAGCAGATAGGCGCAGATCGCCACGGAGGCGTGGACCGCCTCGTAGGCCGTCGGGTCGATGCCCGCGAGATACTCCTGCGAGAGCGCGGCGAACTCACGGCGGTAGGCGTCGTCGCGCAGCGGAAGGTCCCGCAGGTGCAGGACGAGATCGTGCTTGAGGAACTTGCGGTCCTTGGCGCGCCTGAGATCGTCGAGGCCACGGTCCGCCAAAAGCGCGTCGATGCGGCGGTGGATCTCCAGGCGATGCGTGTAATTGGTGATCTCGTGGCGGCTGTTGGTGACCGACTTGGACTCCGCCTTCTGGCGGACGTTCCAGAAGTAGACCTGGTTCGGGATGAGCGTGATGCGCCGCGCGGCCAGATACGCCTCGGCGATGAACTGCAGGTCCTCGTAGAACATCCCCTTGGGGAAGCGGAGTTGGCTGTCGATGAGGAAGCCGCGCCGGTAGCACTTGTTCGTGGACAGCGTGTCCCAGACGAACAGATCCGGCAGTTCGGAGACCGGATCCACGGTGCGCGTGCTCTCGTACAGCCACGGGTACCACTTGGTGGTGCCGCGGTGGCGACTGTCCAGGTGCCGGCGCACGCACAGCCCGGAGACGATGTCGCTGCCGGTGGTCTCGGCGGCTTCGAGGAGATTGCGGCAGGCGTTGCGCTCCAGCACGTCGTCGCTGTCCAGGAACATGACGTAGCGGCCCGAGGCGTGCCGGATGCCGTGGTTGCGCGGTTCGCCGCCCGCGCCGCTGTTCTCGGAAAGCCGGAAGGCGCGTATCCGGGCGGGGTGCGCCGCGGCCAGCCGCTGGGCCGCCGCGTACGAGGGATCGGTGCTGCAGTCGTCGACGATCACGACCTCGACGCCGCGCAGCGTCTGGTCGAGGACCGACTGCACGGCGGTGAGCAGCCGCGCGGCGTCGTTGTGCACGATGACGACGACGGAGATGTCTGGTTGACGGTTCATGTGCGTTTCCTGGGTCGATCTTCCGCGGCGAGGTCGTCGGGCTGGTGCGGGCGGGTGCTGAGGACGGTGCGCAGGGCGAGGTTGTGGTCGGCCGTGAGACGCGGCTGGACGGTGCAGGTGCGCGGCGGGACCGCGTGGTGGGCCGTGGGGAAGCGGTCGATGCCACCGCGCTGTGGAAGGTCGCCGAAGAGGCGGGCGGGGCGCAGGGTGAGCCCCTGGGCGTACGGGGTCAGATGGATGTCCCACACGGCGCTGCGCCCCGGGTGCGCCGGGACGAGGAGACCGTCCCCGCCGTGGCTGATGATCTCCCGGGGGCTGTGGTCGCAGTCGGTCGCGACGACCGGGACGCCCAGGCGCATGGCCTCGACGACGAGCAGGCCGAACGCCTCTGTGTCGCTGGACACGGCGGCGACGGCACCCTTGGCCCACTCGGTGTCGATGCGAGGGCAAGGGCCCATGAGGAACACATGGGCGTGCGGGCCGAGTTCGTCGACACGACGGCGCAATGCGGCCTGCTGCGGGCCGCTGCCGTAGATGTGCAAGGTCCAGTCCGGTGGCGGGCGGCCGCCTTGGCGAAGGCGCCGATGAGGCGGTCGTGGCGTTTGACGGGGACGAGACGGCCGGCGGCGACGACGATCCGGGAGGTGCCGGTGGCGGCCTCGACCTCGGGCTGGGGGCAGCAGCCGGGGATATGGGTGATCAGGGCCTGCCGCACCGGCAGCGCCCGGTCGTAGGCGAGCGCGTCGCCCTCGGAGAGGGTCACGAAGGCGTCGAGGGCGTCGAGGGCCGCGTCCAGGTCGCGCAGCAACGCGTCACTGTGAGAGGCGCGGGTGAGGTGTTCCCGGCCGATCCGCCGATACGCGTCGGCGCGGCCGTGCTCGGCCAGGAAGCACACCAGGCAGGGACGGGTGGCGATCACGACGTCGCTGTCGGTGCGGCGCAGGAAGTGTGCGAGGCGCTGCTCGCCCAGCGCGCTCGGCGGCGTCCTGCTCGCGTAGACGGGGTCGTACGGGCAGACGGCGTCCAGGGTCTGCGACACGGGGTCCTCGTGGGCGTCCCGCCGAAGGTCCACCAGGTCGCGCACGCGCACGCGTGGGTCGACGGGCACGGCCATGCGCTCGGCCGTGCGGTGGTAGGAGACGATCTCCACGTGGTGGCGCTCGGCGAGGGCGGTGGCCAGGTTCGCCGTCGCGCGGATCGTGCCGCCGATCCCGTACGCGTCGAACAGCAGGAAAGTGATCTTCATCGGGTGCCTCGTGGTCGCCGTGGGCTTCAGAGCCGTCTGCCGTCCACGGTGGTGGCGGCACGGTGCCGGCGGTATCCGGCGAGGGGCCGGTCCGGCCCCGCCAGGTGGCGGCCACGCCCCCGCCGAACGGCGGGGCTCAGGCGACACGTTGAGGCAGGGCGAGTACGAGGTGAACCCGCGCCGCCACATGGCGGGAGACCATCCGCCGCCCGGCGGGGGGCGACCGGCCACCCGCCGGATACCGAAAACCCGCGCCACCGACGAGGTTGGGGACACGCACACCGGGGCCTCGCGAGCGTCGGCCCCGCCGGACGAGCGGACCGGCCCGGTGCCCCCCGAACCCTGGCCGTGCGACGGCCATGAGCGGAAGCAAGGAACTCCCATGTCGGTCACCAGCCGAACCCTGCTCGCCGGTGCCGTGGCGGCGGCTCTCGCCGTACTGATCACCGTTCTGGCGACGACCGTCGGTGACGTCGGCGCCTTCGAGGGCGCCGCGACCGATCACGACACGGCCCCGGAGCGGACCGTGCGCGTGGTCGCCGACTGGAGCGGGTGCGTTCACCCTCACCGGCAAGGAGAAATGTCATGAGTGTCTCGCTGTCCAAGGGCGGCAACGTCTCGCTGAGCAAGCAGGCGCCCGGCCTGACCGCGGTACAGGTCGGCCTGGGCTGGGACGTGCGCACCACCACCGGCGCCGACTACGACTTGGACGCGAGCGCGCTGCTGTGCGACGAGAACGGCAAGGTCGCCTCCAACGCGCACTTCGTCTTCTACAACAACCTGCAGAGCCCGGACGGTTCGGTCGTGCACACCGGTGACAACCTCACCGGTGAAGGCGACGGTGACGACGAGGTCATCACCGTGAACCTCGCCTCCGTCCCCGCCGGCCTGGCGAAAATCGTCTTCCCGGTCTCCATCCACGACGCCGCCGCCCGCGCGCAGAACTTCGGTCAGGTGCGCCACGCCCACATCCGGGTGGTCAACCAGGCAGACGGTGTCGAGATCGCCCGCTACGACCTCAGCGAGGACGCCGCCACCGAGACCGCCATCTTCGGTGAGCTCTACCGCAGCGGCGCGGGGTGGAAGTTCCGCGCCGTCGGCCAGGGTTATGACTCCGGTCTCGCCGGGATCGCCCAGGACTTCGGCGTCGCCCTCTGACCCGCAAGGCCCCTCGGGCGCCTGTCCTTTCGCCCGCCGCCCCCGCGCGGACACCTCTCTCGCGCGCGGGCGGCGGGCCCGCATCAGCTCGCCCACACCCCCGGACCGACCCACCCGGGAGCTCTCATGTCCATCACCCTCACCAGGGGCCAAAGGATCACCCTCGCCAAGTCCGACACGACCCCGCTCAGCCGCGTCCGAATGGGCCTGGGCTGGCAGGCGAGGCCGCGTCCGGTTTCCTCGGGAGGCTGATGGGGCCCGCGGCGATCGATCTCGACGCCTCGGCGGGCCTGTACTCGGGCCGGGAAGTCGCGGAAGTCGTCTGCTTCCAGCACCTGGTCAGTGTCTTCGGCGCGGTCAAGCACTCCGGCGCTCGCGCACAACCCGCTGCCCGACGGAGCCGACACGGACACCGTCCTGTACGCCGCGACCATCACCGTGCTCGGCGGTGTCCTGCTCCACGACGTCCGCCCGCTGCCCCTCACCCGCCTCCTCGCGGGCCGAGCACGAAGGCCGTCGCGTCCCGTGATCAGGCCGCGGGCCGTGCGGTCGTCAGCTCCCGACGGAGCGCCTCCAGGGCCCGGTGCAGCGTGCTCTTGACGGTGCCCGGGGAAATACCGAGCGCCTGGGCGGTCTCCTTGGTGCTGAAGTCCTCCCAGTACCGCAGGACCACCACCGTGCGCTGACGCTCTCCGAGCAGCGGGAGCACCTCCAACAGCTCTTCTTGATCCAGGAGTTGCCGCGGGCGGACCTCCTCGAACCCGGCGTCCGGGAGGTGCTCCAGCGGTACCTCGTCCACCTTGCGCGCGCGCCACCACTCGGTCCTCAGGTTGATCATGACGCGGCGTATGTACCCGTCGGCGCGCGCCATGTCCTTGATGCCCGGCCACGTGGCCTGCGTGCGCAGCAGGGCGGCCTGAAGGAGGTCCTCGGCGTCGGCGGGGTCGGGCACGATGCGCAGGGCGATGCGCAGCAAAGCGTCCCGGCGCAGCCGCACGTACTCCCCGAAGTCCTCGTGCGCCTCGAACCGTTGGCCGGTGGCCGGACGCTCAGCCATGACGCTCGATGGCCCGGAGGAGGTCGGCGAAGGTGGCGCAGGCCGCCGGTTCACCGAGGGCCGTCATGGTCCACTCAGCTCCTGCCGCACGGGTCAGGTCCGCCAGGATCAGTGCCGTGTGGGGGCCTTGGGCGGGGAAGACGTACCGGGCCAGTTCAAGGCCCCGGCTCTCGTCGACGAGTCGGCAGTGCGCGCTGTGCACGGTCTCGAAGGTGCTGCCGTCGAACGAGCTCACGGCGAAGACGACGCGGTCCGCGTGAGGGGGCAGCCGGGACAGGCGGGCGGCGAACGACTCGGTGTCGTCCTCGCCCGCGGTGTCCTGTGACGGCAGGCCGGTGCTGTGCTCGATGGACTCGTCCGGGTTGGTGGGATTCTCGGAGAACAGCGCGTCGAGGAACCGGCCGCGGCCGTACAGCACGGCGAAGGAGCCGAGACGGCCGCGCCGGTGCGGCCCGAGGGCGCCAAGGAGCCCGGGGCGGAGAGCCGGCTGCCAGCCGATGCCCATGCTGATCAGGTTGAGCGGGCGGCCGTCCGGCCCGTTGAGCGGGAGCCGCTGGCCCTTGGCCATGAGTACGGGCACGGAAACTCCTGTGTGGTGGCTGACCGGTTGCGGGGAGCGCGCCGCCTGCCGACGGGAGCGCTGGCCTCAGCCTCACGAGGTGCGCGACTCCCCGGTATCCGGCGACTGCCCGGGGCCACCCCGCCGCACGGCGGGCCCGCCCCCGCCGTGCGGCGGGGGCGGACCGGTTCACCCGCGGGGATTTCCTGCCGAGGTCAGCAGCTGCGTCGCCGAGAGCCGTCCGATGAGGCCGCGGCGGGCGGCGAGCACCGCCGACTCCGCGCTCCGCTCCAGCACGCACGCGCCGAAGGGTTCGGCCGCCATGCTCAGAACCAGGACGGTCATGGCCGGCAGGACGGAGCCGATCGTGCCACCGGACGAGAGCCGGTCGACCAGTGCCTTCGTGGCCAGCGGCCACAGCAGTCCTCAGGCGGCCACGACGAGCGCGCACAGAAGTCCGAGCGCGACGGCCCACCGGTGCGGGCGGACATACCCGTACAGTGCCCTGAGCGTCTCGCGCGTACGAGGGGACTCGGCACCCGTCGCCTCAGAGGCGGACGGGGTGTTCACAAGATTCCTTTCCTACGTGGTCGCCCTCGGGGCACCGCAGCCGAGGTGGCTGGGTGTGTACCACGACGCGGCGGAGATCAGGCGTCCGGCGGCCAGGCAGGAGCCGTCTGCGTCAGCCTGGGGGCGCAGGCGCCCCATCGACCATCCGGCGATCGTCGGGAGGACCCCCGCCGAGTGGCTGGAAGACCTGTGAAAAAGGGGTGGTGTCGCATGGCGGTTGATCGTGTCGGGGGACCGATCGGCCACGCTCCGAGCCGCCGAGGTGTCGTCTCGCCGGGGGACGTGAGTTCGCTCTCAGCGCCGATACGCACCGTCGGCCCGGCCGCGGAACTGTACTGGCCAGGCCGCGTGCTCGACTGCGGACCGGACCCTGCGTACGCGATCCGCCACTGACCGCTTCGGCGTCGCGGGCGCCGGCGCTCCCGACCCGCGCACGGTCCACCGGGCTCTCTCCGCCGGGGCGTGCACGGGCGATCAAGAGCCGTCGGCGCCGCGAGTTTGCGCACCTTCCGCACAGGAGGCAGGTCCTCCGTCCCGCAAGACCGCCGCGGCAGGTCGCCGAGTCAGTCCGTCAGGGGGTGCGGAAGCCTCGGAAGGTCACTTGCCTGCGAGCCTTGAAGCCGAGGCTCTCGTACAGGGCGATCGCGCGGGTGTTCGTCTCGGCCACGTGCAGGAAGGGGCGTTCGCCGCGCGCCGCGATCCGTGCGGCGAGCGCACCGATCAGACGAGCGGCATGTCCCCGTCCCCGTGCCTCCGGGGCGGTGCAGACGGCACTGATCTCGGTCCAGCCCGGAGGCCGCAGGCGCTCCCCGGCCATCGCCACCAGGGTGCCGTCGACCCGGACACCCAGATAGGTGCCGAGTTCGTGGGTGCGGGGCCAAAAGGGCCCCGGCGTCGTCCGCGCGACGAGGTCGAGCATCTCGGGCACGCTGTCGGCGCCCAGTTCGACCACACCGGCCTCGGACGCGGTACGAGAACGACCGGTCCGGTCGCGGCCCGGCCAGATCATCTGACGGCCTTCGAGAGTGAACACGGGCTCCCAGGCCGACGGCGGGACGGCAGGACAGCTGAACATGTCGGCGAACGCGCCGGGACCGAGCAGCCCGGCGAGGTCGTCCCAGTCCTCCGCGCCGGGGTCGACGGGCACGGAGGAGAAGGTCGCCACGCCGGTGACATAGGTGGCGGCCCGGCCGAGCCGCCGGGCGAGATGTGCGTGCCGGCCGCCGAGCGACCGGCCCACCGGGTCGTCGAGCACCGAGTCGTGGTCCTTCATCATCGTGCTGGTCCTTTGCCGGAGGGCGCGTCTGCCGGAGGGCGTGTCGGTCGGGCCGCCGATGCCGATCCGTCAGCGCGGTCTGTTGTCGGGCCGTGGTCGCCGGGGCGGGGGCACCATCCATGCCGCGGAAACTCAGGGCCGCCTGGGGCGTGGCGAGGACGTGGCGCCGTGGCGCCCCGTTTTCACCGGGTGCGCGGGACACGCGATCCAGTAGGCCGTCCCGGAGGGCCGCGTCAGACGCTTCCGCGCCGTTCGACGACGAGGATGCGCGCCTGGGGCGCGGGGTGGGCGACGTGCTCGTCCCCTGGTTCGACACAGCACACCCGGCCCGGCGTCAGACGCTCGACGTGCTCGACACCGTCCAGGCGGTAGTGCATGTCCACTGCCCCGTCCAGGACGACGAACACTTCGGGGCCGTCGTTGACGTGCCACACGTACGGCTGGTCGGTCCAGTGCATCCGTACCGTCGCGTCGTCCAGGGCCGCGAGATCCATGGCACCCCAGGGGCGTTCAGCGGTGAATGCGGCGGCGTCGACGAAACGCATCGGAGTTCTCCCTGATCAAGAGCTGGGTGGGGCCCGAGTCGGATTTTATGGTGCGTCCGTCGTGCAAGAGGGGCGCGGGGCTCGACGTCACGTGTGCCCGCCTTCGCCGGTCCCGGGCGGCCGGGCCGTCGACTCGCGTGGTGTGGTGGAGCGGTAGGAGTGGCCGAGTTCCGGGCCGAGTCCGAAGTAGTGGCGGAAGCTGTAGATGAGGGGGCTCCAGGCGGCGGGGTCGATGTGGTCGGTGCCAGGGACGACGACGCGGGAGTCGGCGTGCACCTTGCGCACGACGGCCTCGACGATGACGAAGTCCCGGGAGACGCCCGGCCGCACCCTCTCCGCACGGGCCTCCAGTTGGATCGGGCATTCGGCGACGCGAGGCGGTCGGACCAGATGAGAGGGCGCGCCGGTCATTCCCGCGGCGGCGAACTTGTCCGGTTCGAAGCGGCAGCCCTCGGGCTTGCCCGCCGGCACTGGATTCCGTCCCGTCAGTGGGGCGAGGCGCTCCACGGCCGGCCACTGGGCGGGAGCCGGCAGGTTGATGACCAGGTCGGGGCGGCTGCCCAGGTTGTACGCCGTCTGCCCCGCACGGCCCAGTCCGATCACCACTGTCCGCCCGAGGGCCCACGCGGAGGAAACCGGGGCCAGGTTGAACGAGCCGTCCTCGTTCTCCGTCGACAGGAGCACCACGGGCGTACCGAAGTACAGGATGCTCGGCTCGATCTCCAGGTGGGGACCGATCGGGTGGGGACCGACCGGGTCGGGGCCGACCGGGTGGGGGCCGACTGTCTGGGCGGGCGGAGCGTCGGAGGTTGCCGTGTTCATGGCTGGCAGCGTAGGAGCCGGTTGTTTCGGTCGCCGCCGAAGTGTCACGGGTGACAATGGACCGCATGGACAAGCAGCGCGCGCACCCGCACCCGGGCGGCCCGGACCTGGCTGCTGTGGCGAAGCTTCTCGCCGACGGCACACGGGCGGCTTTCTGTCTGGCCCTGCTCGACGGTCGGGCCTGGACAGCGACGGAATTGGCACGTCATGCGGGAGTGGCGCCGTCGACGGCGACCGAGCACTTGCACGCGCTCGTCCGCGGCAACCTGCTCGCCGAGGAACGGCAGGGACGCCACCGTTACGTGCGGCTGGCCGGTCCGCACGTCGCCGAACTGGTCGAGAGCCTCGCCGCGATGGCCCCCGGGCACGCCCCGGCGCCGCGTTCCCTGTCGGCGGTCGGCCGCCGACAGGCCCTCGCCCACGCCCGCACGTGCTACGACCACCTCGCCGGGACGGTCGGCGTGGCCATCACCGATGCCATGATCGAGCGTGAGCTGCTCGACCTGGAGCATGGGCTCGCACTCACCAGCGCCGGCGCGACCTGGCTCGAACAGCTCGGCGTCACCGTCCCGACCGGCACGCGCCGCCCGGCGGTCCGGTCATGCCTGGACTGGACGGAACGCCGCCCCCACCTGGCCGGCGCCGTCGGTGGCGCCCTGTGCCGTCACGCGTTCGACACCGGCTGGATCACCCGCGTCGGCACCACACGCGCCGTCGCGGTCACGTCACTCGGCCGAGAGGCACTCCGCGGTGACCTCGGGCTGTCCGATGAACTTCTTTCGCGGAAATGAGCGGAAATGAGCAGCTCCGGCAGGCCGTGGGCACGAGTAGTAGCTGGCACTGGCACTGGCACTGGCACTGGCACTGGCACCGACCGGCGGCGCTGGTGACGTGTGGATCGTCGTCCGCGCAGCCCTCCGTCCTCCCTCGGTCGTCCTCCGTATGCCGACATCGGATCTCACGCTCCGCCCGCGCGCACCTCACGCGGGCCCGCGCCGAGTTCGCGGCGGCACGCCTTGTTGAACGCCTGGAGGTCGGCGATCCCGACGGCCGCGGCGATCGCGGTGACGGGCAGGGTGGACGACACCAGAAGGTGGCGGGCGCGCTGGAGGCGCCGGTGCCGGATGTAGGCCACGACCGTGCGACCGGTCCCGGCGCGGAAGACCCGGGTCAGGTGAGTGTGGGAGACGCCGACCGCGGCGGCGACCTCGGGCACGGACAACGGGCCCGCCAGGTGTTCCTCCACGTAGGCCCGCGCGGCCGCCACGAAGGGGTGCGGGCTTCCCTCGGCCTCGTGGCGCGCCAGTTCGGCGACGCGCCACAGGGCCGCCCACACCTCGGCGGCCGCACGGGCGGGCGAAGTCGCCACGGCGGTCACGGCGTTGCGCAGCGGCTCGGCCAGACGGGTGCTCTCGGCGGTGGCGTCCTGCATCACCGGGACGACCAGCGGGGCGCCCGCGTTCCGCAGCCGCAGGTGGACGTAGAGGTGCTCCGATCTGCCCCGGTAGTGGAAGTGGACGTCCGTGTCGGGTGGCACCAGGCTCACGTGGCCGGGGCGGATCGGGTGGACCGACTCTCCCAGGGAGAGCGCGCCCTCGTAGTGGTAAAGGTGCAGTTGCCACAGGTCGGGCAGCCGAAAGACCTCGTGGGCGGTGGCGACCCCGTGCACGCCGATGCCCGCGGCGACGATCGAGGGCGGCTCGTCGAGCCGAAGTGTCACGCGTTCCACGAGGAAGAAAAGCTACCAGCGGCGGACGACGTCAGGAGGCCGTGTGCAAGCCCTCGGGTCCAAAACGTCTGAATCCGAGACGTCTGAATCCAAGACTACTGAACCCGAGGTGCCTGAACCCGAGGTGCCTGAACCCGAGATGTCTGAATTCGAGACGCTGAACCCGTCACAGACGTGCCGGTCTTCGTGACCTGGTAGGTGACGACGGTGCGGCTCCGGAAGTGGAACTTCAGCGTCGCCGCAGCCCCGTCGAGGAGCGGCCCTTGGAGGTCGAACCGGTTCGAGAGTGCTGACACCTGGCCCGAGAGGTCGGCAATCTTCTCCGTCCGAGCAACTACCGCAGCTCTCAAGCGCTTTCGGGAATTCGACCAAAGTGTTGACAGGTACGGGAGAGGGTTCCTACGTTCACTCCATGCGAACCGGTTCGACAGATCCGGGCGCAACGCAGTGAGGAGCCCTCGTGAACATCGGTGAGATCGCCCTGCGGGCCGGTGTCTCGCGCAGCACCGTGTCCTACGCGTTGAGCGGCAAACGCCCCGTCTCGGAGGAGACCCGCAGAAGAGTCAAGCAGGTCGTCGACGAACTCGGCTATCGGCCCAGTGCCAGCGCCCGAGCCCTCGCCAACGGCCGCACCAGCACTCTGGGCCTGGTCTTCCCGCCCGCCGGGAACCACTACACGGGCATGCAACTCGACTTCATCGGCAGCGTGGTGGAGGCCGCCGCCGCCCGCGACCACGACCTGCTGCTCTCGCCCAGCGGCGTCGACAGCGACCGGTCCTTCCAGCGGCTCCTCGGCGAGCGCCGGGTCGACGGGGCGATCCTCATGGAGATCCGACTTGAGGACGACCGGGTCGACCACCTGACCTCCGTGGACTTTCCGTTCGTCGCCATCGGCCGCACCGCCCACCCCGAGAGAGGCTGGTGGGCGGGGCTCGACCACACCGCGCTCGTCGAGGCATGCGTGCACCACCTCGCCGACCTCGGCCATCGGCGCGTCGCCTTCGTCAACCGCCCGGAGCAACTCCTGCGCACCGGCTACGAGTCGGCCCGGCGCGGTCTGGAGGGCTTCACCGAGGCCGCCGCCGAGCGCGGCCTGACCGCTCGCACGTACTGCTGCGACGACGACGCCGCCTCCGGCCGTGCCTGTCTGCAACGCATCCTCCACGACGACCCCGCCACCACGGCGCTCGTCACCCTCAACGAGGCGGCGCTCGGCGGTCTCTACCGGGGCCTGGCGGAGGCGGGCCGTCAGGTGCCGCACGACTTCTCCGTCACCGGGGTCGTCGCCGCCCGCTGGGCCGAGACCGTGACACCGCAGCTCACCGCCGCCGACGTACCCGCCGCCGAGCTCGGGCGGCTCGCCGTCGACCTGCTGATGGAGCGGCTCGACAACCCGGGCACGTCGCCCCGCAACCACCTCCTCGTCCCGCCGATCTCCCTGCGCGGCAGCACCGGCCCCGGCCCGACCGCGCTCTGACCGTCGCACCCTGGCCCCGCACCGCCCCGCAGCCTGCCCTCCTGCGCCTGAGCACCGCCCGGTTCGCCGTCGCGTCGGACATCGCCAAGAAGCGGAGAACCGGGGAGTGCGGTCCGCCCGTTCGTACAGGGCAACGCCCCGCTCGCCGGCATGCCCCGCTCGCCGGCATGCCCTGCTCATCGGCACGCCCCGCTCACCGGCATGCGCCGAGCACGCCCGGCGCCGCCCACCGCCGCATCGACACCAACGATCAGGAGCGCGACGCCGTCATGATCACCGCCACCCCGCCCGCCCCGGCCTTCCGTGTCCACGACATCCCGTTCAGCGCGTACGGATCCTGGTTCGACATCTCCCCGGTTCTCGCGGAGAAGGTCCGCGCCGACGACCTCCACCTCGTCTCGCACCAGAACGGCATGCACGGCGTGCTGAGCCTCGTGCCCCTGGACGCCGCGACGGGCGAGCGAGCCGCCGCCGAGGTGACCGCGACACCGGGCCTGCTGACCTGGACGGGCGCGGGCGGCCGCGTCGACCTCGCGTACGAGTCGCCGGACACGGTGCGGCTGCGTGGCGCGGGCCTCGCGCTGCGGCTGTCCGCGGCGGTCCGGACGCTGACCCCGTTCAGCGGTACCTACTTCTTCCCCGACACGGCCGCGGGCGCACACGTCTTCACCTCGTACGAGACCGGCCGCCGCTACCGTGTCACCCTGCTCGCCGGGACGCTGACCGAGGTCTTCGGCGGCCAGGCACTGGGCACCGCCGCGCGGGGCCTGACCGTCGCTGGGGAGGCGGGAGGGCGGCCCTGGGAGATCGCCGTGGAGGAGTTCGACACGGCCCGCCCCGCCTACGCCCGCGGTGCCGACTTCGGCAAGGTCGTCCAGGCCGCGAACAGCGCCTTCGCGGACTTCGCCGACTCGGTGGCCCCGTGGCGCTCGGCCGCCACCCCGGCCGCCGAAGCGGCCGCCCATGTCGTGTGGTCGGCGACCGTCCGCCCGGCGGGTCTGGTCACCCGGCCCGCCGTCCTCATGTCCAAGCACTGGATGGACAAGGTATGGAGCTGGGACCACTGCTTCAACGCCCTGGCGCTCGCGCCCGGCCGACCGGAACTCGCCCTGGACCAGTACCACCTGCCCTTCGACCACCAGGACGCCACGGGTGCGCTGCCCGACTCGGTGACGCACTCGGAGGTGCTGCACAACTACGTCAAGCCGCCGATCCACGGATGGGCGCTGAACCTGCTGCGCCGCCGCCTGCCCGAGGCGTTCCTCGACCGGGCGGAGCTGACGCTGACGTACGAGCGCCTCGCCCGCTGGACCGACTTCTGGCTGACCGCGCGACGGGCCCCCGGCGACGCCCTGCCCCACTACCAGCACGGCAACGACAGCGGCTGGGACAATGCCACCACCTTCGACCCGGCACGCGTCGTCGTCACCGCCGACCTGGCGGCTTTCCTGACCCTGCAACTGCGCGAACTCGCGCAACTGGCAGACGAGTTGGGCCGCTGTGAGGAAGCGGCCGGCTGGCTGGGGGTGGCGGACGAGACCCAGGCGGCCATGCTCGACGAGCTGTGGCGCGGCGACCGGTTCGTCGCGAGGTCCGTCTCCGGCGGCGCCACCTGGGACAGCTCAGGACTCCTGGACCTCATGCCCATCGTGCTCGGCGAGCACCTGCCGGGCGAGATCGCCGCCACCCTCGCCACCCGCATCGAGGCGCATCTGACGGAGCACGGCCTGGCCACCGAACTGCCCACCTCGCCGCACTACCTCGCCGACGGCTACTGGCGCGGTCCGATCTGGGCCCCGGCCACCGTCCTGGTCGAGGACGGCCTGCGCCGTGCGGGTCACCTCCGGCTCGCGGACGAGGTCGGCGCCCGCTTCCGGGCCCTGTGCGAGACACACGGCTTCGCTGAGAACTTCGACGCCCTGACGGGCACGGGCCTGCGCGACCGTGCCTACACCTGGACCGCCAGCGCCTACCTGCTCCTCGCCGAGGCGCACGTGCGCCGCGCCGCGGACGTGACCGCGGCAGACCCATCGACACACCCGTGAGCTCACCCGTCAACATGTCCGTCAACACACCCATCGGCAGCCCCGTCAAGAGACACGTCGAAGACTTGGACATCGTCGTGAGGAAACGGCACGGGCGGCGTTTGTACGTTCCTCTCATGAGGTTCTCATCTGCTGGTTGTGTCGCATGAACTTCATTGCAGATGAGAGCCGAGCACGCCTAATGTGGCGCACATGCAGTCCTACACCATCGGCCAGGCCGCGCGGCTGCTCGGAGTCAGTCCCGACACCGCGCGCCGCTGGGCGGACGCGGGCCGGATTCCCACACACCGCGACGACAGCGGCCGCCGCCTGATCGACGGCCGTGACCTTGCCGCCTTCTCCACCGAGCTGGCCCAGTCGGCGGCGGGCGGCGACGAGGAGTCCCCGTACACCTCGGTCCGCAACGCGTTTCCCGGCATCGTCACCGCCGTGAAGCTCGGCGATGTCGCCGCCCAGGTCGAGATCCAGGCCGGGCCGCACCGGCTCGTTTCGCTCCTCACGAGGGAGGCGGTCGAAGAGCTCGGCCTCGAGGTCGGCATGCGCGCCACCGCGCGCGTGAAGTCCACCAACGTGCACATCGACCGCGCCTGACCGTCACGGACCCGCGACGCGCCGCCGTCCCGGCTCGTCGCGCCCGCCGCGGTACCTCCGCCCGCCCCGCCCCGCCTGCCCCCACCGGTCCCCGTCCATGTCCCGAGGAGTCATCGCCGTGTCCACCCTCCCGCGCCATCGCCGCACCACCGCGGTCGCCGCACTGACCGCCGCCCTGCTCGTCTCGCTCGCCGCGTGCGGCGGTAACGACAGCAAGGACAGCGGCTCCAACGGCGGCACCAAGGCCGCGTCCGGCGGCACGACGAAGCTCACCGTCCTCGCCGCCTCCTCGCTCACCGACGTCCTTCCCAAGGCCGCCGAGACGTACGAGAAGCAGCACCCGAACACCAAGATCATCTTCTCGTTCGCCGGTTCCCAGGCGCTCGCCGCCCAGGTGCGGCAGGGCGCCCCGGCGGACGGCATTCTCACCGCCGACACCAAGACCATGGACGGCCTGAAGTCGCAGACCGGCAAGCAGACCATCGTCGCCAAGAACCGTCTGGTCATCGCCACCGGCAAGGGCAACCCCAAGAAGGTCTCCGCCCTCAAGGACCTCACCTCGTCGAAGCTCAAGGTCGTCCTCGCCGCGCCCGCCGTGCCGGTCGGCAACTACAGTCGCGAGGTCCTCGATGCGCAGCACCTCACCGTCAAGCCGGTCTCCGAGGAGCCCAACGTCCGCGCGGTGCTCAGCAAGGTCGAACTCGGCGAGGCCGACGCGGGTATCGTCTACAAGACGGACGCGGCCACCGCGCCGGACAAGGTCGACACCGTGAAGATCCCGGACGACCAGAACAGGATCGCCTCCTACCCGGCGGCCACTCTGAAGGACTCCCACCACGCGGCCGCCACCGCCGCGTTCATCCAGTGGCTCACCACACCGCAGGCCCAGAAGATCCTCACGGCGGCGGGCTTCCAGAGCCCCTGAGCCGCCCGGTCGGTGCCCCCGGGCCCCGGCCCTGTACCGCGCGGTACCGCGTACCGCCTCCTCGCCCCGTCCCGTGTCCCAGGATCCCGATGAGCCGTCCACCTGAAGCCCGTTCCCGCGCCCGGCTCGGCCGCCGGCTGCGCGCGCCGCTGCCGCTGGCCGTTCCGGCGCTGGCCGGGCTCGTCCTGCTGGCGCTGCCCCTCATCGGCATCCTGGTGCGCACCGACTGGCACGAGCTGCCCACGCACCTGACGTCGCCCGCCACCACGACGGCCCTCAGGCTCTCCCTCGTCGTCTCGCTGTGGGCGCTCGGGCTCTCCCTGCTGCTGGGCGTCCCGCTCGCGTGGCTGCTGGCCCGCACGGACTTCCCCGGCAAGGCGGTCGTCCGCTCGCTCGTGCTGCTGCCGATGGTGCTGCCACCGACCGTCGGCGGCGTGGCCCTGCTGCTCGGGTTCGGGCGCCGGGGGCTCGTCGGGCCGTGGCTGGAGTCCACGTTCGGCATCACGTTCCCGTTCCACACGTCGGGAGCCGTCCTCGCGGCGACGTTCGTCGCCATGCCGTTCCTCGTCATCACCCTGGAGGGCGCCCTCGCGGGCCTGCGCCCTCGTTACGAGGAGGCCGCGGCGTCCCTCGGCGCGTCCCCGCTGCGCGTCTTCCTGACGGTCACGCTCCCGATGGTCGCGCCCGGCCTGGCCGCCGGGGCCGCCCTGACCTGGGCGCGCGCGCTCGGCGAGTTCGGCGCCACGATCACGTTCGCGGGCAACCTTCCCGGCACCACGCAGACCCTGCCCCTCCAGGTGTATCTGCTGCTCCAGGACGATCCGCAGGCCGCGACATCCGTCTCGCTGCTGCTCCTCGTCATCGCGATGACCGTGCTCGTGGCGCTCAAGGGGCGCTGGGCGGGCGGCCCCAGGGGTGCCTCACCCAAATCGTCGGTCGTCCCCGAGGGCGCAGCCCCGGAGGTGGCGGAACAACCGGGGGCGGCCCGGCCCGTCGTCGCCGAACCCGCCACGGCCGGGGCGGCCTTCGCCGAGCCCCCTGCCGCCGAACCCTGGCCGCTGCACGCGGAGGTCACCGGCTTCACCCGCCTCACCCTCGACGCCGACCCCGGCACCACGATCGCGGTCGTCGGCGTCAACGGAGCGGGCAAGACGACCCTGCTGCGGGCCCTGCTCGGCCTCACCCCGCGCGCCCGCACCGCCTCCCTGCGGCTCGGCGACACCGACGTCACGCACCGGCCCACGCATCGCCGCGGCGTCGCCTGGGTGCCGCAGGACGGCGCGCTCTTCCCGCACCTGACGGCCCTGGCCAACACCGCGTACGGGCCACGCGCCCAGGGCGTCGCGCGGGCCGAGGCCCGCCGCACCGCCCAGCTCTGGCTCGACCGGCTCGGCGTCGGCCACCTCGCCCACCGCAAGCCGTCCCAGGTCTCCGGCGGGCAGGCGCAACGCATCGCCTTGGCCCGCGCGTTGGCGGTCTCGCCGCGCCTCCTGCTGCTCGACGAGCCCCTCGCCGCACTCGACCAGACCACGCGCGCGCACGTGCGGCACACGCTCCGCCGCCACCTGGAGAACTTCGGCGGCGTCTGCCTGATCGTCACGCACGACCCGGTCGAGGCGGTCTCCCTGGCCGACCGCGTCCTGGTGCTCGACGACGGCCGTACGCTCCAGGACGCCCCGCCCGCCGAGGTCACCCGTCACCCGCGCTCCCCGTGGGTGGCCCGCATGCTCGGCCGCAACGCCTGGCCGGGCACCGCCACCGCCGACGGCCTCGAACTCGTCGACGGCCACGGTGTGCTGACGGTCGCCGAGCCTCCGCCCACCGGCGTGGACGCGCTCGCGGTCATCGCCCCGGAGGCTGTCGCCGTCCACCGCGACAAGCCCTCCGGCAGCCCACGCAACATATGGCCGGGCACGATCCGTGAGATCACCGCGAGCGGCAGCCGGCTGCGCGTACTGATCACCTCCGACGCGGCTCCCGACCTGATCGCCGAGATCACCCCGCAGGCCGCGGCCGAACTCGGCCTGGCCGACGGCACTCCGGTGTGGACGAGCGTCAAGGCGACCGAGATCACGGTCGTCGCCCTCTAGACCGAGCGGGCGGCGTACCCTGGCTGCGCCGGCGGGGGGCGGCCCACACTGGTGTGTTCGCAGTCGTTTCGTAGCGCGTCGGTAGTGCCTCTTCGAAGCGGTGACCCTGGCCTTCCAGGACTCCGGACCGTGTCGCTGTTGGGCTGAACGGGTGACATCGCGTAAGAATTGGCTGGTGCAGACAACAGTGCGAGCCCGGACGGGGTGGGGGCAGTGAACAGCCACGACGTCACTGACGAACAGTGGGAAGGGCTCGCCCAGGTCGTGCCGTTGCGCAGTCGCAACGAGTGGCCGTCGGCGATCGACCACAGGGCGGTGCCCGAGGCCGCGACGGAGCCACGCCGCCGCTTCGTCGTCCTGCGGGTCAATGTCTTCGGTGACGCCCGTGAGGTCGCCGAGACCGTCATGGCCGGTGTGCCGGTCCTCCTCGACCTGAGCGGCGCCGAATCGGAAGTGGCCAAGCGCGTTTTGGACTTCAGCAGCGGCGTCGTCCTCGGCCTCGGCTGCGGCATGCACCGCGTCGACCGCAACGTCTTCCTGCTGGCCCCGCCCGGCACCGAGGTCCAGGGCCTGGTCGCGGGCGCGGGCGCGGGTGCTCTCTCGTGACCCGCGCGGCAGCGGTCCGGCGGTCCGGGCGGGGGCGCCAGGGGCAGCCCCGCCCCAGGCGCGCCGCACCTCGGGCGGCCGTGCTGCGGCAATCCCGGACGGCATAGTCCCCCGATCGTAGGAAGGCGAGCCGAGACAAACGGTTCTGCGCCGTGCCACGTCCTACGTTCCTCGTATGACCGAGCTGCGGCGGGGCGGGCCCCCGTTACCCGGGCCGGCCCCGGACCGTCCGAGCGTGACCGAACTGCGGCTTTCGGCCTTCGGGAAACACCGTGGCCTCACCGTGCCGCTCCATCCGTACACCGTGCTCTGCGGCCCCAGCGGCAGCGGCAAATCGGCGGCACTGCGGGCTCTGACCGCGCTGGCCGGGCTCGGCGGCGGGGCGACACTGGCCGAGGTCTTCCCCGACCCTGGCGCGCACGTGCCGGAGCGGGCCAGGCCGGACGCGCTGGGCCGCCGCGGATTCCGCATCGGCTGCACGGTCGACGGCCCGGTGGGGCCCGTCCGCCTCGACCTGGCCGTCCAGGCCGAGCCCGAACTGCGGGTCGTCGGCGAGCGCCTGGCCGGACCTGACGTCACCTACCTGGAGACGGCGCTGCGCGACCCGGGCCGGCGCGACGTGCAGGCCGCCTGGCACACCGCGGGCTCCGTGCCGGTCACCCGCGCGCCCTTCCCCGACGACCTGCTCGGCACCGCCCTGCTCCCGCTGCGCGTCTCCGGCCGGACCGAGGGACAGCGCAGGGTCCTCGCCGCGGCGGAACAGGCCGTGGTGGCACTCCGCTCGGTGTTCGTGTGCGCCCCCGACCCGGCGCGCATGCGGACCCCGGTGCCCGCCCGCGCCGACCGGCTGTCGCGCGGCTGCGACAACCTGGCGGCGGTCCTGCACCGCACCCGTGCCGAGTGCGGCATCCGGCACGGGCTGCTGGTCAGGGCGGCCCGCGAGGGGCTGGCCGGACCGGTGACCGACGTGCGCGCCGAGCGGACCCCGGACGGATCCGTGCGTGCCGTGATCGACCGCGGCCACGGACTGATCACGCCCGTGGAGTGGCTCGCGGACGGCGAGTTGAGGTACCTGGCCCTCGCTCTCGTCCTGCTCACCGGGCCACGCGTCCTGGAGGTGGACGCCGCGGCCGAGGTCCCCGAGGCGTACCAGAGTCTGACCGTCCTCGCGGACGGCATCGACCAGGGGCTCGACGCGGTGCAGAGCACCGAACTCGCCGAGCTCGCGGCCCGTGTGTGCGCCCGCGGGCACCTCCGGCTCGTCGCCGCCCTGGGGGACGCGTCGTGCGCGGACCGGGCGGCGCGGGCCAACGGCGCGGCGATGGTAGACCTGAAGCCGTGACAGACCCAGCGACCCCACCGAACGGCCCGACAGGGCAGGATCCCGCGGCCCCGCTCGACGTGGCGAGCCTGCAGGCCAGACTCGCGCGTTTCGCCGCCGCACGCGACTGGGGGCCCTTCCACACGCCGAAGAACCTCGCGACGGCGCTGAGCGTGGAGGCGTCCGAACTCGTCGAGATCTTCCAGTGGCTGACGCCCGAGCAGTCGACGCGGGTGATGGAGGACGAGGACAGCGCACATCGCGTCGAGGACGAGATCGCCGACGTGCTCGCGTATCTCCTGCAATTGTGCGAGGTACTCGGCGTCGACGCTCTGGCCGCGCTCTCCGCGAAGATCGACCGTAA
Organism: Streptomyces beihaiensis; assembly: GCF_026274175.1. Classification (GTDB taxonomy): domain Bacteria; phylum Actinomycetota; class Actinomycetes; order Streptomycetales; family Streptomycetaceae; genus Streptomyces; species Streptomyces beihaiensis. The sequence goes on along the minus strand of NZ_JAPHNL010000253.1, from coordinate 22,545 downwards.
CGAGCGCCGGTTCCCGCTGCCGGGCGCGTAGCGGCGAGGGGGGAGAGGCGAGAGGGGGAGGGGCGAGGGGGAGGTGAGGGCTGGGGGCGATGGGTGAGGGGCGGGCAGTACGGTCCGCTCCTTCACCTTGTGGTCACTCTCCGGAGTCGCTGAGTTATCCACATCGGACTCCGTGTCCACAGATTTCGGGCCAGCTCTGGCTTTTCGCCGCGTTCACCCTCACTCTGGGTAGTGGAAAAACGGAGTTCGGGCGGGACGAGGAAGCGGATGGATGCGGTGCGGCTCATCGGGTTCGGCAGGCGGGCCCTGGCGCAGAGCCAGGACGCGCCGGACATCATGAGGGAGGTGTGGCAGGCACAGGCCCTCGCTCAGGCCATCGGCAGTCGGCTGGCGATGCAGGGGCCGCCGGAGCTGAGAGGCGAGGCCCTGGGCCTCAGCGAGGCGGGAGCGCGCGGCAGCGGAGGCTCGGCGCTGCCGATGGTGGGGGCAGGAGGAATACGGGCGGCTCGGATGACCGAACTGAGCGATGCGCGGCAGGCGTTGGAGAGCCTGAGCGCACTGCTCGGCGACGCGGGCATCGCGCTTGTCGGGGTGGCGAGCGAGTCGTTCGAGGAGGGGGCGTACTGGCAATGCATGGAAGCGATCGACGCGGCGGACGAATCACGGGACCGCGTACTGGACATACTGCGACGGCTGCCGGACCGCGACAGCCGCCCGCCCCGGACATGGCAGGGGAGGGAGTGCGGACAGGGGCCGGGCCCGGACGGGGACACCGACGTGGGCGCGGACGCCGGACTCGATCCGGATCCGAGCACGGCCGCCTGACCCGAAGTCGGCCCGCGGCGGCGGGCCGACCCCCGGCCGGGCGGCGCGGTCAGACGTCGTCGGACGCCGGGCGGAAGGAAGCGGGAGGCTGCTGGAGGTCGGCGTCCAACTGCGACAGGTCGGCGTTGAGCGCCGCCATCAGCTCCTCCATCTGCTGCAGCAGGCCCTTCGGGGCGCCTTGCTCCGGCGCGGTCGACTCGTGCGCGGCCCGGTCGGGCACGGCTTCCTGGGACATGACGGCCTCCTCGGCCCTCGCCGACCCCCCGTGGGGGAAGGCAGTTGAACTCGTGGCGCCCGGCAGCGACCGCCGGCGCGGGGGCCGGGCGGTCCGGCTCCGCAGGGGTCAACGATCACCGGTTGCGGAGGGTCACTGGGGCGGGACGTCACCGCACCCGGGGTTGACGGTTTTTCACCCGCGCGGGGCGCGTACCACCCTGGTCACCCGCACAGTCGGCGGTCGCCGGTCACGACAGGTGAGGCGCCACCTCGGCGGCGATCAGCTCCAGATGGTCCAGGTCGTCGAGGTCGAGCATCTGCAGGTACATCCGCTGCGATCCGACGGCCTGGTACGCGGCGATGCGTTCGAGGACCTCGGCCGGCGAACCCGCCAGACCGTTCGCCTTCAACTCCTCGACGTCACGCCCGATCGCGTCGGCGCGACGCCGGACCTCGGCGTCGTTGCGGCCGACGCAGATCACCAGCGCGTTGGAGTAGACGAGATCGGCGGCCGAGCGGCCGTGTTCCAGGGCGGCGTCGCCGACCCGCTTGAACTGCCGCTCGGTGTCCGCGAGCGAGGCGAACGGGATGTTGAACTCGGAGGCGAACCGCGCCGCGAGCGCGGGCGTCCGCTTCGCCCCGTGACCGCCCACCAGGACGGGCACGCGCGCCTGGGCGGGCTTCGGCAGGGCCGGCGAGTCCTTCAGTTGGTAGTACTGGCCGTCGAAGGTGAAGTGCTGCCCGACCGGCGTCTCCCACAGCCCGGTCACGATGGCCAGCTGCTCCTCCAGGCGCCCGAACTTCGCCTTGGGGAACGGAATGCCGTAGGCGGTGTGCTCCTCCTCGTACCAGCCGGAGCCGAGGCCCAGCTCGACCCGACCGCCGGACATCTGGTCGACCTGCGCCACCTGGATGGCCAGGACACCCGGGAGGCGGAAGGTGCCCGCGGTCATCAGGGTTCCGAGCCGGATCCGTTCGGTCTCCCGGGCCAGCCCGGCAAGTGTCGTCCAGGCGTCGGTGGGACCAGGCAGCCCGTCGGCGGCGCCCATCTTGAGGTAATGGTCGGAGCGGAAGAAAGCGCCATAGCCGAAGTCCTCAGCCGCCCGCGCGACGCGGAGCAGCGTCTCGTAGGTGGCGCCCTGCTGGGGTTCTGTGAACACGCGAAGATCCATACCGCCATGATGCCCGCAGGCCCCGCGGCGACCGCGCCCCGAATCGCGGTCTCGTCCCACATGGAAACTCGCTGGTCACCGCGGCGGTCGCAGGGGAAACTCGTGTACGTGTTCCTGAAGATCAGTACCACCGGCACCCACGAGCGCCCCGCGACCGACCTCGGCTTCCTGCTGCACAAGCATCCCGACAACGCGCAGGCGTTCACGACATCGTACGGCGTTGCGCACGTCTTCTACCCGGAGGCGAGCGAACAGCGGTGCACGGCCGGGCTGTTGCTGGAGATCGATCCGGTCGCAGTCGTCCGCCGCTCCAGGAGCGGGGCGCGGGGCGGCAAGGGCGACGCGGCGCTGGCCCACTATGTCAACGACCGGCCCTACGCGGCCTCGTCGCTGCTCGCCGTCGCGCTGAGCCGAGTCTTCTCCAGCGCGCTGCGCGGGGTGTGCAAGGCACGGCCCGAGCGCGCCGAGCAGACGCTGCCGCTGCGCATCGAGGTGCCCGTGCTGCCCGCGCGCGGCGGCCCCGAGTTGGTGCGCAGACTGTTCGAGCCGCTCGGCTGGGCGGTCACGGCCGAGCCTGTCGCCCTGGACGAGCAGTTCCCCGAGTGGGGCGCGTCACGGTATGTCCGGCTCGCCCTCGACGGCGAGACGAGACTCGCGCAGGCGCTGCGCCACCTGTACGTGCTGCTGCCGGTCCTCGACGACGCCAAGCACTACTGGGTCTCGGCCGACGAGGTGGACAAGCTGCTGCGCGCGGGCGACGGCTGGCTGGCCGGACATCCCGAGCAGACGCTGATCACGAGCCGCTATCTGGCACGCCGTCGGTCGCTCACGCGCGAGGCGCTGGAACGCCTCGAACTGGTGCGGCTCGCCGACGCCGACGACAGCGACGTCGAGGAGATCGACAACGCGGTCGACGAGAACAGCGACACCGAGGAGAGACCGGTTCCGCTCGCCGTCCAGCGACGCGAGGCCATCCTCACCGAGCTGCGGGACAGCGGGGCCGAGCGCGTGCTCGACCTCGGCTGCGGACAGGGACAGCTGGTGCACGAAATGCTCAAGGACGCCCGGTTCCGGCAGATCGTCGGCGTCGACGTCTCCGTGCGCGCGCTCACCGTCGCGTCGCGGCGCCTCCGGCTCGACCGCATGGGGGAGCGGCAGGCCGCCCGCGTGCGACTGACCCAGGGCTCACTCACATACACCGACAAGAGACTTGCCGGATATGACGCGGCCGTGCTCAGCGAGGTCGTCGAACATGTCGACCCGGACCGCCTGCCGGCCCTGGAGTACGCCGTGTTCGGCTCCGCCCGGCCCCGCACCGTCCTCGTGACCACGCCCAACGTGGAGTACAACGTCCGCTGGGAGTCCCTGCCGGCCGGGCACGTGCGCCACGGCGACCACCGCTTCGAGTGGACGCGGGACGAGTTCCGGGCCTGGGCCGAGCGTGTGGCCGCGCGCCACGGCTACGGCGTGCGGTTCGCGCCGATCGGACCCGACGACCCCGAGGTGGGACCGCCCACCCAGATGGCGGTGTTCACGACGACTGAGCAGAAGGAGGCGAAGGCAGCATGACAGACACCACCGCAACCGCCACGACTCCCTTGACCACCACCGGCGCCGACACGGGCACCGACCGCGGCGTGCGGGCGCTGCCCGTCACCGACCTGTCCCTCGTCGTACTGATCGGGGCCTCCGGCTCGGGGAAGTCGACCTTCGCCCGCGCCCACTTCAAGCCCACCGAGATCATCTCCAGCGACTTCTGCCGCGGTCTGGTCGCCGACGACGAGAACGACCAGAGCGCCAGCGGCGACGCGTTCGACGTGCTGCACTACATCGCGGGCAAGCGGCTCGCCGCGGGCCGCCTCACCGTCGTCGACGCGACCAACGTCCAGAAGGAGGGCCGCAGACAGCTGATCGAGCTGGCGCGCACGCACGACGTGCTGCCCATCGCCATCGTGCTCGACGTACCCGAGGAGGTGTGCGCCGCGCGCAACGCCGAGCGCACCGACCGGGCCGGCATGCCGCGCCGCGTCATCACCCGGCACACCCGGGAGCTGCGCCGCTCCCTGCGGCACCTGGAGCGCGAGGGCTTCCGCAAGGTGCACGTGCTGCGCGGTGCCGACGAGGTCGGCCGGGCGAGTGTCGTGCGTGAGAAGCGGTTCAACGACCTGACGCACCTCACCGGCCCCTTCGACATCGTCGGCGACATCCACGGCTGTGCGAGCGAGCTGGAGACACTCCTCGGGAAGCTGGGATATGTGGACGGGGCGCACCCCGAAGGACGTACCGCCGTCTTCGTCGGCGACCTCGTCGACCGCGGACCCGACACACCGGGCGTGCTGCGCCGGGTGATGTCGATGGTGCGGGCGGGCACCGCGCTGTGCGTGCCCGGCAACCACGAGAACAAACTGGGCCGCCACCTCAAGGGCAAGGCGGTGCGGCTCACCCATGGACTGGCCGAGACCGTCGAACAGTTGAGCAAGGAGAGCGAGGAGTTCCGGGCACAGGTCGGGGAGTTCGTCGACGGGCTGGTCAGCCACTACGTCCTGGACGGTGGACGTCTGATCGTCTGCCACGCCGGGCTGCCGGAGAAGTACCACGGCCGCACCTCCGGCCGGGTGCGCGCCCACGCGCTGTACGGCGACACGACGGGGGAGACCGACGAGTTCGGGCTGCCTGTGCGCTACCCGTGGGCAGAGGACTACCGCGGCCGGGCGGCGGTGGTGTACGGGCACACCCCGGTACCGACGGCCACCTGGCTCAACAACACGATCTGCCTCGACACCGGTGCCGTCTTCGGCGGCAGGCTCACGGCGCTGCGCTGGCCGGAGCGCGAGCTCGTCGACGTGCCCGCCGAGCGGGTCTGGTACGAGCCGGCCAAGCCGCTGGGCTCCGAGGCGCCCGGCGGACACGAGGGCAGACCGCTCGACCTCGGGGACGTACAGGGCCGCCGGATCGTGGAGACCCGGCACACCGGCCGAGTCTCCGTGCGCGAGGAGAACGCGGCGGCGGCCCTCGAGGTGATGAGCCGTTTCGCCGTCGACCCGCGCCTCGTGCCCTACCTGCCGCCCACCATGGCACCGACCGCCACCTCCCGGGTGGAGGGGTACCTGGAGCACCCCGCGGAGGCTTTCGCCCAGTACGCGGCCGACGGTGTTGCGCGCGTCGTGTGCGAGGAGAAGCACATGGGCTCGCGGGCGGTGGTGCTCGTGTGCCGCACCGCGGACGTGGCACGTGAGCGGTTCGGGGTGATGGACCCGGAGGTCACCGGGGCGCTGTACACACGCACCGGCCGCCCGTTCTTCGACGCCCGCGACCGCACCGAGGCGGTGCTCGACCGGGTGCGTGCCGCCGTCACCGCGGCGGGACTGTGGGAGCAGCTGGAAACGGACTGGCTGCTGCTCGACGCGGAGTTGATGCCGTGGTCGCTCAAGGCGTCCGGACTGCTGCGCTCGCAGTACGCCGCGGTCGGGGCGGCGTCCGGCGCCGTGTTCCCCGGAGCGCTCGCCGCGCTCGACGCGGCGGCCGCGCGCGGCGTGGACGTGGCGGAGCTGAGGGAGCGCCAGCGCGGCCGGGCCGAGGACGCCGCCGCGTTCACCGACGCGTACCGGCGCTACTGCTGGACCACGGACGGGCTCGACGGGGTGCGGCTCGCGCCGTTCCAGATACTTGCCGCGCGGGGCCGCTCGCTGGCGGCGCTGCCGCACGACACGCAACTGTCGCTCATCGACCGGATGGTCGAGCACGACGGGAGCGGGCTGCTGCAGACGACCCGGCGCCTGTACGTGGAAACGGCGGACGCGGAGTCGGTGCGGGCCGGGGTCGACTGGTGGCTTGAGATGACCGGGCGCGGCGGCGAGGGAATGGTCGTCAAGCCGGTCGAGGCGCTGGTGAGACAGGAGGGCGACGGGAAGAGCCGACTGGTGCAGCCCGGCATCAAGTGCCGCGGCCGCGAGTACCTGCGGATCATCTACGGGCCGGAGTACACGCGCCCCGAGAACCTGGAGGTGCTGCGGCGCCGTTCGCTCGGCCACAAGCGTTCCCTGGCGATTCGGGAGTACGGCCTGGGCCTGGAGGCGCTGGACCGGCTGGCCGGTGGTGAGCCGTTGTGGCGGGTCCACGAGGCGGTGTTCGCGGTGCTCGCGCTCGAGTCGGAGCCGGTCGACCCCCGGCTGTGAGGTCCTGTTTCGGCCGACCGGTCGCCGTGGCGTGTGCGGGCTTGCTCTCGGCTGGCGTCCGCGGGTTCGGGACGGGTCGCCCGCGTGGTTCCCGCGCCCCCGGTGGGCGGGCCCCTGAGGCGTGCGGCTTCGCCGCGGGGGCCCGGTCCACCCCTACCGACCGCACCGCCCGCCGAGAAGCACATGGCACACGCGACCGCGCATAGCCGCCCCGCAGAGGGAAGGATGTCCCCATGGCATTCCACGTCGACTCCGAGGCCGGGCGGCTGCGCCGCGTCATACTGCACCGCCCGGACCTGGAGCTGAAGCGGCTCACGCCCAGCAACAAGGACCAGCTCCTCTTCGACGACGTGCTGTGGGTGCGCCGTGCGCGCCAGGAGCACGACGGGTTCGCAGACGTGCTGCGTGACCGCGGGGTCGCCGTGCACCTCTTCGGTGATCTGCTCACCGAGACCCTGGAGGAGGGCGCGGCCCGCACGTTGGTCCTCGACCGGGTCTTCGACGAGAAGGAGTACGGGCCGCTGGCCACGTCCCACCTGCGGGCCGCCTTCGAGACGCTGCCCGCGCCGGAGCTGGCCGAGGCGCTCATCGGCGGCATGACCAAGCGGGAGTTCCTGGACGCGCACCCGGAACCGGTCTCCGTCCGCTTCCACGCCATGGAGCTCGACGACTTCCTGCTCGGCCCGCTGCCCAACCACCTGTTCACCCGGGACACCTCGGCCTGGATCTACGACGGCGTCTCCATCAACGCGATGCGCCTGCCCGCGCGGCAGCGCGAGACCGTTCACTTCGAGGCGATCTACCGCCACCATCCGCTCTTCCGTGACGAGCGGTTCAACGTCTGGTCCGAGGGGCAGGCCGACTACCCGTCGACCATCGAGGGCGGGGACGTACTGGTGATCGGGCAGGGCGCCGTGCTCATCGGAATGAGCGAGCGCACCACGCCGCAGGCCGTGGAGATGCTCGCGCACAAGCTGTTCGCCGCGGGCTCGGCCCGCACCATCGTGGCCCTCGACATGCCCAAGCGGCGGGCGTTCATGCACCTCGACACGGTGATGACGATGATCGACGCGGACACGTTCACCCAGTACGCGGGGCTCGGCATGCTGCGCTCGTACACGATCGAACCGGGGGCGGGCGACCAGGAGCTGAAGGTGACCGACCACCCGCCGGAGCACATGCACCGGGCCATCGCCGCCGCGCTCGGGCTGAGCGAGATCCGGGTGCTGACCGCGACGCAGGACGTGCACGCGGCCGAGCGCGAGCAGTGGGACGACGGGTGCAACGTGCTGGCGGTCGAGCCGGGCGTGGTGGTGGCGTACGAACGGAACGCCACCACCAACACGTTCCTGCGCAAGCAGGGGATCGAGGTGATCGAGATTCCCGGCAGCGAACTCGGCCGTGGCCGGGGCGGACCGCGCTGCATGAGCTGCCCGGTGGAGCGCGATCCGGTCGCGGCGACGCGGTGACGGGTTCCCGCGGCGCCTGACGGGTTCTCGCAGTGTCCGTGACTGTCTCCCACGGCCTGCGGATCGTGGCCGGTCCCACACCACCTCGCTGTATAAGAATGCCTTCTATCGTATAGACTTCCAGCATTCCCTTGTTCCGCCGCCGTCCTCAGGAGTCCCCATGGCGACCGCCCAGCGTCCCGGCCTCGCCGGCCGTCACTTCCTCAAGGAGCTGGACTTCACCGCCGAGGAGTTCCGTGCTCTGGTCGACCTGGCCGCCGAGCTCAAGGCGGCGAAGAAGGCCGGGACCGAGACGCAGTACCTGCGCGGCCGGAACATCGCCCTGATCTTCGAGAAGGCGTCGACGCGGACCCGGTGCGCGTTCGAGGTCGCCGCCGCCGACCAGGGCGCCTCGACGACGTACATCGACCCGTCCGGCTCCCACATCGGCAAGAAGGAGTCGAGCAAGGACACCGCTCGCGTCCTCGGCAGGATGTTCGACGCCATCGAGTTCCGGGGCGACGCCCAGGAGACCGTCGAGACGCTCGCCGCCCACGCGGGTGTGCCCGTGTACAACGGCCTCACCGACGACTGGCACCCCACTCAGATGCTCGCCGACGTGCTCACGATGACCGAGCACAGCGCCAAGCCGCTCGACGAGATCGTCTTCGCCTACCTGGGCGACGCCCGGTTCAACATGGGCAACTCCTACCTCGTCACCGGCGCCCTGCTCGGCATGGACGTGCGGATCGTGGCGCCCAAGGCGTACTGGCCCGCCGAGGCCGTCGTCGCGAAGGCCCGCGAGCTGGCCGCGGCGAGCGGGGCGCGCATCACGCTCACGGAGTCCGTCACCGACGGCGTCGCGGGCGCCGACTTCGTCGTCACCGACGTATGGGTCTCCATGGGTGAGCCCGAGGAGGTGTGGGACGAGCGGATCAAGGCCCTCACCCCGTACGCGGTGACGACGGACGTGCTGCGCGCGACCGGCAACGCGGACGTGAGGTTCCTGCACTGCCTGCCCGCCTTCCACGACCTGGGCACCAAGGTCGGCCGGGAGATCCACGCCAAGTACGGCCTGGAATCCCTGGAGGTCACCGACGAGGTCTTCGAGTCGGAGCGCTCCGTCGTCTTCGACGAGGCCGAGAACCGCCTGCACACCATCAAGGCCGTGATGGTCGCCACCCTCGGCCGACCGTAGGCGGCCCCCTGCCACCACCGCTCCACCCCGTTCACCGGTGGGACCGGAACACCCTCCCCGGCCCCGCCCGTCCGCGGCACACCCCGCCGCGCCCGCACCACCAGAAATGAGCACCACCCCCATGTCGCCGACCCCGACGACTCCGACGGCCTCGACCACCCCGACGGCCTCGACCGCCCCGGTACGCCCGGTCGCGCCCGCCGGTCCGCGCGTCAAGTCCCCCGAAGCCCTCCTCGCCGAGTCCGGCACCGATCTGGAGGGCCACGGTCTCCAGCGCACCATGGGCCTCTTCCAGCTCGTGTGCTTCGGCGTCGGCGCCATCGTCGGCACCGGCATCTTCGTCGGCCTGTCCGACACGGTCGCCGCGTCCGGGCCCGCCGTGCTCGTCTCGTTCGTGCTGGCCGCGGTCACCTGCGTCTTCACGGCGTTCTCCTTCGCCGAGCTGGGCGGCGCGATTCCGGTCTCCGGTTCCTCGTACTCGTTCGCCTACGCGGCCCTCGGCGAGCGCGTCGCCTTCCTCGTCGGCTGGTGCCTGCTCCTGGAGTACGGCGTCTCCGTCTCCGCGGTCGCCGTCGGCTGGAGCCAGTACGTCGACGAACTCCTCCAGAGTCTCGTCGGCCACCAGCTGCCGACCGCCCTGTCCGCCGGGCCCGGCGACGGCGGCGTGATCAACCTTCCCGCCGTGATCGTGATGCTGATGGCCGCCGCGCTGCTCGTGCGCGGCGTCCGGGAGAGTGCGCGGGCCACCGCCGCCATGGCCGTGCTGAAGATCGGCATCCTCATCGCGTTCTGCGCCATCGGGTTCAGCGCGTTCAAGGACGGCAACCTCGCGCCGTTCATGAAGGACGGCATCGGCGGCATCACGTCGGGCGCCTCACTCGCCTTCTTCTCGTACATCGGCTTCGACGCGATCACCACGGCCGGAGAGGAGGTCAAGAACCCGCGGCGGAACATCCCGCTCGCGATCATGATCTGCATCGGGCTCGTCACCCTGCTGTACTGCTCCGTCGCCCTCGGCGCGATCGGAGCGCTCGGCGCGGACGCCGTCGGGAACAAGCCCGCCGCGCTCTCGCTCGTCGTCGACAAGGTCACCCACTCCACCGTCGGCGGCGGCATCATCGCCTTCGGCGCCGTCGTGGCCATCGCCTCCGTCGTGCTGGCGGTGATGTACGGGCAGACGCGGATCCTGCTGTCGATGTCGCGCGACGGCCTGATCCCGCGGGTCTTCGAACGGGTGTCGCCGCGTACGTCGACGCCGGTCGCGGGCACCTGGATCGTGGCGGCCGTCTTCGCGGTCCCGGCCGCGTTCGCGTCGCTCGGCGTCGTCGTCGACCTGACGACCATCGGCACCCTGGCGATCATGATCGCCGTCAACGTCGCGGTCGTCGCGCTGCGCCGCCGGCGGCCCGACCTCAAGCGGTCGTTCCGGGTGCCGCTCTACCCGCTGAGCCCCGTCCTCGGCGTGGCGATGTGCCTCTACCTGATCTGGGGCACGGGCTGGACGACCTGGGTGCAGTTCGCGGCGTTCCTCGCCGTCGGCGCCCTCGTCTACGCGCTCTACGGCCGCCGCCACTCGCGGCTCGGCGCTGCCGCCGCTGAACCGCGGCCCGTCAGCGGCCCTACGCCTCCGACGGCGGCCGCTGCGCCGGCACCGCGGGAAGGGTGAACCAGACCGCCTTGCCGGAGCCGGTGGGGCGGTGCCCGCACGACGCACTGAGCGTGCGGATCAGCAGCAGGCCGCGGCCGTGCTCCTGCCACGGGTCCGGTGCGGCCTCCACCGTGTCCCAGGGCACGGTCAGCTCGGCCGGCGGAGCCGGGTCCGGGTCGTGCACCTCGACCTGGCAGCCGGTCTCGAAGAGCTCCACGACCAGCTCGATCGGGGTGTCCCCCGTGGTGTGCTCGACGGCGTTCGCCACCAGCTCCGCCGTGAGCAGCTCGGCGGTGTCCGAATCGGTGGCGGGCGAGTCGATCTCGGCCAGCGCGCTGCGCACGAGAGCGCGCGCGACCGGCACGGCCGCGGCCGTGTGGGGCAGCGCTATGCGCCACGAGGTGGGTGTGGGCGGAGTGGGCAAGGCAGGTCCTGGAAGAGCGGCTCGACGCACCCGATCCGGTGGGGGCGGCGCGGCGAGAGGGTGACGGGGAGATGGCTGGGGAGTGACTGTCCTGCGTTCAACCGTATGAATGGTACGGCGTGTCCCGCTAGAGGCTCCCGGCGGTGGGGCGCAGGACGTAGGACCCTATATCGCGTACTCGTGACGGCAGTCACGATCCGGTGATACCGTCGACGCGTCAGCTACCCGCCGGAGGCACGCGCATGAGTCCCTTCACCGGCTCCGCCCCCCGCACCACGACCTGGCATCACTTCACGTACACCGAGGACGAGCACGGCGTCGCCACCGTCGCGCTCGATCGGCCCGACAAGCTCAACGCCCTCACCTTCGACGCCTACGCCGACCTGCGTGACCTGCTCGCCGAGCTGTCCCGCGAGAAGGCCGTGCGCGCCCTCGTCCTTGCGGGCCGCGGCCGCGGCTTCTGCTCCGGCGGCGACGTCGACGAGATCATCGGCGCCACCCTCGCGATGGACACGGCGCAACTGCTCGACTTCAACCGCATGACCGGGCAGGTCGTACGGGCCGTGCGCGAGGCACCCTTCCCGGTGATCGCCGCCGTGCACGGGGTCGCGGCCGGGGCGGGCGCCGTGCTCGCGCTCGCCGCCGACTTCCGCGTCGCCGACCCCAGCGCCCGCTTCGCGTTCCTGTTCACCAAGGTCGGACTCTCCGGCGGCGACATGGGCGCCGCCTACCTGCTGCCGCGGGTCGTCGGCCTCGGTCACGCCACCCGGCTGCTCATGCTCGGCGAGGCGGTACGCGCGCCGGAGGCCGAGCGCATCGGCCTGCTCAGCGAGCTCACCGAGGAGGGCAAGGCCGACGAGGCCGCGCTCGCCCTCGCCCGCCGCCTCGCCGAAGGCCCCGCCCTCGCCCACGCCCAGACCAAGGCGCTGCTCACCGCCGAGCTCGACATGCCCCTGGCCGCGTCCGTCGAGATGGACGCGGCCACGCAGGCGCTGCTCATGAACGGCCAGGACTACGCCGAGTTCCACGCGGCGTTCACCGAGAAGCGCCCGCCCAAGTGGCAGGGGAAGTGACCCCGATGGCCTCAGCCGCGCCCGCGCCCACCCCCGCACCGACGCCCTCGCCCGCATCCGAATCCGCATCCAGGTCCACGGCCCGCGCGATCGCCGTCATCGGCGGCGGCCCAGGCGGCCTCTACGCGGCGGCGCTGCTCAAGCGCCTGGACCCGTCCCGCGCGATCACCGTGTGGGAGCGCAACGCCCCGCACGACACGTTCGGCTTCGGCGTCGTCCTCTCCGACGAGACGCTCGGCGGCATCGAACACGCCGACCCCGTCGTCTACGCCGCGCTGCGCGACGAGTTCGTGCGCTGGGACGACATCGACATCGTCCACCGCGGCACCTGCCAGACCTCCGGCGGCCACGGCTTCGCCGCCCTCGGCCGACGGCGTCTGCTCGACATACTGCACGGCCGCTGCCGTGCCCTCGGCGTCGACCTGCGTTTTCGCACCGAGGCGCCGCCCGTGGCCGAGCTGCGCGCCACTCACGACCTGGTGATCGCCGCCGACGGCGTGCACAGCCGCACCCGCGAGGCGTACGCCGACGCGTTCCGCCCGCACATCGAGGAACACCGCAACCGCTACATCTGGCTCGCCGCCGACTTCGCGTTCGACGCCTTCCGCTTCGAGATCGCCGAGACCGAGCACGGCGTGATGCAGCTGCACGGCTACCCGTTCAGCGACCACGAGTCGACCGTCATCGTCGAGATGCGCGAGGAGGTCTGGCGGGCGGCCGGCTTCGACGGGCCGGACGTCCGCGAGTCGATCGAACAGTGCGCCAAGGTGTTCGGCGACGCCCTCGGCGGCCGCACCCTGCGCTCCAACAACTCCTCCTGGCTGACCTTCCGCACGGTCGTCAACGACCGCTGGTCCCACGGCAATTGCGTGCTCATCGGCGACGCTGCGCACACCGCGCACTTCTCCATCGGCTCCGGCACCAAGCTCGCCGTCGAGGACGCCCTCGCCCTGGCCGCGTGCCTGCACGAACAGCCCACGACGGGCGCGGCGCTGCACGCGTACGAAGCCGAGCGGCGGCCCGTCGTCGCCTCCACCCAGCGCGCGGCACGCGCCAGCCTGGAGTGGTTCGAGGACCTGGCCCGCCACCTCGACCAGCCGCCCCGGCAGTTCGCGTTCAACCTGCTCACCCGCAGCCGCCGCGTCACCCACGACAACCTGCGCATGCGGGATGCCGCCTTCACGGAGGCGGTGGAGCGCGAGTTCGGCTGCCCGGAGGGTACGCCGCCGATGTTCACGCCCTTCCGTCTCGGCGGCCTCACCCTGCGCAACCGGGTCGTCGTCTCGCCCATGGACATGTACTCGGCGGTGGACGGGGTGCCCGGCGACTTCCACCTCGTCCACCTGGGGGCGCGGGCGCTCGGCGGGGCGGGCCTGGTCATGACCGAGATGGTCTGCGTCAGCCCGGAAGGCCGGATCACCCCCGGCTGCGCGGGCCTCTACACACCCGAGCAGGCCGCCGCCTGGCGCCGCGTCGTCGAGTTCGCGCACACCAGCGCGCCCGGCACGGCGATCGGCGTGCAGCTCGGCCACTCGGGGCGCAAAGGGTCGACACGCCTGATGTGGGAGGGCATCGATCAGCCGCTGCCGGAGCCCGCCGACAACTGGCCGCTCGTCGCGGCGTCCGCGCTCCGCTACAAACCGGCCAACCAGCTGCCCCGTGAGCTGACCACGGACGACCTGGCGGAGATCCGGGAGCAGTTCTCCGCCGCTGCGTGGCGGGCGGCGGGCGCGGGCTTCGACCTGCTCGAACTGCACTGCGCGCACGGCTACTTGCTGTCCGGTTTCCTCTCGCCCCTGACCAACCGGAGGACGGACGCGTACGGCGGTTCGCTCGAAGCCCGGATGAGGTTCCCGCTGGAGGTCTTCGACGCGGTGCGCGCGGTGTGGCCCGACGACCGGCCGATGACCGTCCGCATCTCGGCGACGGACTGGGCCGACGGCGGCACGAGCGGCGCGGACGCCGTCGCCATGGCGCGCGCCTTCGCCGCGCACGGCGCCGACGCGATCGACGTGTCGACCGGTCAGGTCGTCGCCGACGAGCAGCCCGCGTACGGCCGCTCCTACCAGGTGCCGTACGCGGACCGTATCCGGGCCGAGGCCGGCGTCCCGGTGATCTCGGTCGGGGCGATCTCGTCGTGGGACGACGTCAACTCACTCATCCTGGCGGGCCGTACGGACCTGTGCGCGTTGGCGCGGCCGCATCTGTACGACCCGCACTGGACGTTGCACGCGGCGGCCGAGCAGGGCTATTCGGGGCCCGGGGCGGTGTGGCCGCAGCCCTACCGTGCCGGTTCGAGGCGCCCCCGGACCGGACGCCTCGACGCCCCCAAGCCGCGGCTCTCCCTGCCGGGTTGACGCCGGCGCCCCCCGGCGCGGGTGCGCGGTGGCTGATCGCGGGGGACCGCGCACGGCGAGCACCACATGCGGCACTCACGGCAGCGCGGCGCCCGTGACCATGTTCCGCGCCCGCACGTGCCCGGCGTGTGCGCGAGGATGACGCGAGGCCAGGGTGTCGGGAAGTGGCGGTAGGCGACGTCGATCGTGAAGTCCTGCTCGCGCTCGGCCCGCCGCCCCGTCCGCCAGCAGTGCCGGATCCGGTGCCCCCGGCCCGCGAGACGGAGTCCAGCTGGTCGGCGAGTTCTGCGCGCCTTCAGCCCCGAGGTTTCCTCGGCGCCCTCTCATGCGGCGGGAGTCACCCGGCCGGGGCCTCTCGGTCGCCGTTGACGAACCGCTCCCCGGCCGCCCGCAGCCGCTCGTCGAGTGCCCGGAACACGGCCGCCGAACGCACCCCCGGCCAGCCGTCCGGCAGCAGCGCGGCGGGCAGTCCCGGGTCGGCGTAGGGGAGATGGCGCCACGAGTCGAGGGCGAGCAGATAGTCGCGGTAGGCGTCCCGCGGCGGGGTGTCGGCGCGCCGCCCCCACGCGTCGAGCACCGGCCCGTGCTCGGCGAGGAACGCCTCGTGCTGCCCGGCCAGGGCGGGCAGGTCCCACCAGCGGGCCACCGCGTCGGCCGTCGCCGCGAAGCCCAGGTGCTCGCCGCGGAACAGGTCGACGTACTCCGCGCAGCCGATCCGTTCCAGGGTGTGCCGCGCCTCCTCGTACAGGCGGGCGGGCGCCAGCCATACGCCGGGCGCGGCCGTGCCGAAGCCGAGCCCGGCCAGCGTCGAGCGCAGCACGTGCCGCTTGGCGCGCTCCGGCTCCGGCACGGAGAACACGGCGAGCACCCATCCGCCGCCGCTGTCCCGGGCGCCGTAGACGCGCCGGTCGCCGTCCTCCAGGAGCTGGCGGGCGGCGTCGGAGAGCGCGTACCCGGCGGTCCCGGCCCCGGTGCGCGCGGGCAGCAGCAGGCCGCGCCGCTTGAGCCGGGAGACCGCCGAGCGCACGGACGGCGCGTCGACCCCGGCCGCACCGAGCAGCCGGACCAGTTCGGCGACCGGCACGGGCCCCGGGAAGCCGCGCCCGTACGCCCCGTAGAACGTGACGATCAGGGAGCGCGGCGCGTGCGCATGGGGGCCGCTGGGCGGCGGTGGTGTGAGCTGGTCGGGCACGTGATCACTTTACGGGGGCGGGTCCCTGTGCCCCAGGCTCCCGCAGCCGGAACCGCTGGAGCTTGCCGGTCGCGGTGCGCGGCAGGGCGTCAAGGAAGACGATCTCGCGCGGACACTTGTACGGCACGAGCTGCGCCTTGACGAACTCCCGCAGCGCGTCGCCGTCGGGCCGCGCGCCGGGGCGCACCACGACGTACGCGACGGCGATGTGTCCGCGCGCCGCGTCGGGCCGTCCGACGACGGCCGCCTCGGTCACGTCGGGGTGCCGCAGGAGCGCCTCCTCGACCTCGGGGCCCGCGATGTTGTACCCGGCGGAGATGATCATGTCGTCCGCGCGGGCCACGTACCGGAAGTAGCCGTCGGCGTCACGGACGTACGTGTCCCCGGTGATGTTCCAGCCGTCGCGTACGTAGACGGTCTGCCGCTCGTCGGCGAGGTACCGGCAGCCGACCGGCCCGCGGACGGCCAGCAACCCCGGCTCTCCGTCGGGGAGGTGTCGGCCGCTCTCGTCGACGATCCGTGCCTGCCAGCCCGGCACCGGCACCCCCGTGGCGCCCGGACGCACCGCGTCGTCGGCGGCGGAGATGAAGATGTGCAGCAGTTCGGTGGCGCCGATGCCGTTGATGACGCGCAGACCCGTCGCCTCGTGCCAGTCCTGCCAGGTGGCGGCGGGCAGGTTCTCCCCGGCGGAGACGCAGCGGCGCAGCGAGGAGACGTCGTACGTGTCCCGTGCCAGTTCCGTGAGCATTGCCCGGTACGCCGTGGGCGCGGTGAACAGCACCGAGACGCGGTGCTGCCCGATGGCGGGCAACAGCCTTCCGGGGCCCGCCTGTTCGAGCAGCAGCGCCGACGCGCCCGCGCGCAGCGGGAAGATCACGAGCCCGCCGAGCCCGAACGTGAACCCCAGGGGCGGACTGCCCGCGAACACGTCGTCGGGCGTGGGCCGCAGGACGTGCCGGGCGAACGTGTCCGCGATGGCCAGCACGTCCCGGTGGAAGTGCATGCACCCCTTGGGACGGCCGGTCGTGCCCGAGGTGAACGCGATCAGCGCCACGTCGTCGGCTGCCGTCTCCACCGCCTCGTACGACGCCGGTCTGTCCGCCGCGAGCCGCAGCAGGTCATCGGGCCCGTCCCCGCCGAACACGACCGTGCGAAGCCCCGGCACCTGGGCCTTCGCGAGGTCGTCGGCCGACCGCGCGTCGCACAGCGCGTGCCGCACCCGTGCGATCTCGCACATCGTGGCCAACTCGGCCGACCGCTGCTGCGCCAGGACCGTCACCGCGACGCCGCCCGCCTTCATCACCGCCAGCCAGCACGCCGCCAGACGGCGTGTGGTAGGCCCGCGCAGCAGCACCCGGTTGCCCGGCACCACGCCCATGTCCTCGGTCAGGACGTGCGCGATCCGGTCGACGGTCGCCTTCAACTCGCCGTAGCTCCAAGGCGGTTCACCGGGCGCGTGGAAGGCGGGCCGGTCGGCTCCGTACCGCTCCACGGTCGCGTCGAGCAGCTCGGCCCCGCAGTTGAGTCGCTGCGGGTAGCACAGCTCCGGCAGGTCGAAGGAGAGCCCCGGCCACAGTTCGGTCGGCGGCAGGTGGTCGCGCGCGAACGTGTCGACGTGGGCGGATGGACTCAGCGGTCGGTTCATGGCCGGGCGCCCCCTCGGCGTGGGTGGCTTGGCTCGCATGCCGTCGCTGCGGTTCGGGCCTGTCCGGGGGGACCGGGCCCGAGCCGCGGCGCCATCGAGCGTATCGTGATGGTGACGACAGTCAACAGAGCGCGATACGGTTCCCGGAGAGATGACGCCGGACCGGCGACGTCCACCCGGAGAGGAGCTTCGGCATATGGGCACATTCTCGCTCGAACCCGACCAGCTCGCCTGGTGTGCCGAACTACGTGACCACGCCGCCCGCCGCCTGGCGCCGCTCGCCGAGAAGAGCGAGCCCGGCCGGGTGAACCGCCCGCTCCTCACCGAGCTCGGCCGCCTCGGCCTCCTGGACCGGCTCTTCACCTCCGGCGCACTCGACCTCTGTCTGATGCGCGAGTCCCTCGCCCGCGGCTGCACCGAGGCCGAGACCGCACTGGCCCTCCAGGGCCTCGGAGCGCACCCGGTGCACGCGCACGGCACGCCCGAGCAGCGGGCTCGGTGGCTGCCCGAGGTCGGCGCGGGCCGGGCGGTGGCCGCGTTCGCGCTGAGTGAGCCGGGGGCGGGCTCCGACGCGGCGGCGCTCGCGCTGCGCGCGGAACCGGACCGCGAACCCGGCGCAAGCGGTGCCGAGGGCACGGGCGGATGGCGGCTCACCGGCGAGAAGCGCTGGATCTCCAACGCCCCCGAGGCCGACTTCTACACGGTCTTCGCCCGCACCGCCGCGGACGCGGGCGCCCGCGGGGTGACCGCCTTCCTCGTCCCCGCCGACCGTCCGGGTCTGACCGGCGAGCACCTCGACATGCTCAGCCCGCACCCCATCGGCACCCTCACCTTCGACGGCGTGCCGGTCGGACCCGACGACGTCCTGGGCGAGGTGGACCGGGGCTTCCGCGTCGCGATGGGCACGCTCAACCTCTTCCGGCCGAGCGTCGGCGCGTTCGCCGTCGGCATGGCGCAGGCCGCGCTCGACGCGACACTCGCCCACACAGCCGAACGCCAGGCGTTCGGCGGCCCGTTGAGTGATCTCCAGACCGTACGGCACACCGTCGCCGACATGGCGCTGCGCGTCGAGAGCGCACGCCTGATGGTCCACGCGGCCGCGTCGGCGTACGACGAGGCCCCGGACTCCGGCGACGTGCCGCGCCGTGCGGCCATGGCCAAACTGCAGGCGACCGAGACCGCCCAGCACGTCGTCGACGCGGCCGTCCAACTGCACGGGGCACGGGCGCTGCGCCGCGGCCACCTCCTGGAACACCTGTACCGGGAGGTGCGCGCACCCCGCATCTACGAAGGCGCCACCGAGGTCCAGTACGCCATCATCGCCCGAGAGCTGTACGCGTCCCACGGAGAGGCGACCCGCCCATGAACCCGATGGACCAGAGCGCCACGGACCCGAGCCCGGCCGAGCGGATCAACCCGCCCCAGCTCTCCCCGCCCACCGGCTTCTCGCACGCCGTCACCGTCACCGGCTCCCGGCTCGTCTTCCTCGCCGGGCAGACCGCGCTCGACCCGGACGGCAAGGTCGTCGGCGCGACGCTGCCCGAGCAGTTCGAGGCCGCGCTCGGCAACCTCCTGACCGCCCTGCGCGCGGCGGGCGGCACCCCGTCGGGACTCGCCCGCGTCACCGTCTACGCCACGGACGTCGCGGACTACCGGGCGCACGCCGCCGAACTGGGCCGAATCTGGCGTCGGTTGGCCGGGCGCGAGTACCCGGCCATGGCGGTCATCGGCGTGGCCAGGCTCTGGGACGAGCAGGCGATGGTCGAGGTCGACGGGGTGGCGGTGCTGCCGGACGGAACGTAGAGGCGCCCCCGGGCAAGGGGACGCCTCTACCCGGCCTCGCGGGTCAGGCCGTGCAGTTGTGCGCCGCGCTGGTCGCGGAGGCGATGACGATGTCGATGCCCCCTGGCGCGGTCAGGTGCACGGCGTCGACGGTGAGGTCGCCACCGTTCTCGACCTGCTCGTTGACGACGAGCTCGGCGCCGACGACGCCGAGGCCGACGTCGAGGTCGGGCGTGTCACCGACGTCGACGCGCCGGCCGGCGACGGTGAACGTCAGGCCGACGTCGCCGGACCGGGCGGTGCAGGTGCTCTCCGACGTGGCCGTGCCGCCGCAGACCCCGATGACGGGCAGCCCCCGCAGCCCGATGCTCGCCTTCTCGACCCCGGCAGTGGCGGTCGCCGAGGCGGGCCCGGCGGTCGTGGCGACCTTCGCGCACAGCGTGTCGGCGAAAGTTCGCGACCGAGCCGTTTCCCTCGCACGGCTGACGCGACCTCTTCCAGCGCGCGGATGTCGAACGCGGTGCCGGTGGCGTCCGGTACGGCCGAGGTCACCACGGGCCACGACTGCCGACGGGCGCTGTCGACGGTGCGCGGCACCGCCGACAGCCACCGTCATCGACGGTGAAGTGCCGGCCGGTCGACCCCCTGGGCGCCGGACCCGCGGGCGCTGAGCCACGCGTCGAAGTCGGCGTCGTAGCGGGTGCCGATCCGGGTCGCGTAGACGGCATGGCCGCCCTGGTAGTCGCCGACGCGGAAGCGGGCCAGCATGGCGGCCACGTCGGCGGGGTGCCGCTCCATCATGTAGCGCACCGCGAGATAGCCCCACGGGTAGGTGCGGGTGACGTCGCTGTTGGCGTACGTGTTCCCGAACAGCGTGCTGAGCTTGTACGTGTGCTTCGCGGCCTCGGCGACCGCCTCGTCGTCGGTGATCCCTCGGTAGCCGTACGAGACGTACTCCGCGACGCCCTCGATCCACCACACGTCCGGGACGGACGTCTGCTTGCCGAAGTCGCCCTTCATGTCGTAGCGGGCGTCGAGGTAGTGCGTGTACTCGTGGTTGAGGTTCCAGATCCGGGCGGGGAAGCCGTCGTCGTGGTCCTTCTGGTACATCACCGACAGAGGCTTGTTGCCGGGGTCGGCCGGGTCACCGATGAGGGTCATGCCGCCGTTGTCCGTGTCGATGCCGAAGATGGCCCCGGCGTAGGTCTGGTAGTCGGCCCTGCTGGCGAACACGGCGAACTCGATGCTCGACTCGTACTGTCCCGGTATCGGGCCGCCGCTGCCGACGAGGCGCCGGAAGTACGCGTCCTGCCCCAGCACGCTGGCACAGGCCGCCTCCATCTCCCGCGCGCTCAGCGCCTGTGCCCGGATGGTGTGGTGCGCGTCGCAGGAGTGGGTGCGGGGCAGGGCCGCGGCGGCGAGCCTGGCGGGCAGGTGGCAGACGCCGTACGCGGAGCAGTGGTCCTTGTCGTACGTGGCGGCCTGGGTCGCCACCGCGACCCACAGCCGGGCGGTCGGGCCGGTGACGCGGGAGAAGTGGAGCAGCTGCTCGACGAGGGGGCGCACTTGGCCGCGCAGGGCCGGGTGCTCGAGGTAACGGGCCTCGATCATCCCGGCGTTGGAGTCCAGGACGCTGTTGCCGGTGCCCAGCAGGCCCAGATGGGCGAAGGCGAAGAAGTGCAGGGTGTAGATGATGCTCGGGTCGTCGGTGACGGCGCTGACGTACTCGGGGTTCCAGTTGCCGCGCCACAGCGGGGTGTAGACGTCGTTGACGGCGGCGACCATGCTCGGGACCGCGTCGTAGGAGCTGTCGTAGTCGATGAGGATGCGCTCGTACGCGTCCAGGTAGCGGCCCTGTTCCCCGGCGCTGTCGGTCAGCACGACAACCTCGCCGAGCACGTCGCCGTTGGCTGAACTCACATCGCCCGAACGGGAGTTGCCGAAGAAGGCGTCGAGTCCCGAGCGGGTGGCCGCGGCCAGCCGGGGGCCGTAGGCGCCCACGTCTGACTGGTGGTAGGACTGCACGTAGTACCCGGCGCGCAGGAACAGGACGAGCTGCCAGATGCCGGTCGAGTCGTCGCCGTGGTACGACGCCGCCGAGGCGGCGAAGGCGTCGGCCACGCTGACCATCTGGCCCTCGCGGAAGATGTCGTGGGCGGTGCGGCCCGTCACGTCGAACAGGGTGTTGACGCAGCCGATCGGTGCGGCTCTGACGTACGCGACCAGATCGGTGCCGGTGCGGCCGGCGAAGGCCGCCGCGTCGCAGGCAGCGGCCTTGCGGGCCGGGGTGCGCGGGTGTTCGCCGACGGTGTCCGGAGTCTGGGTGCGCTGGGGCGCGAGGCGGGCGGCGCCGACCGGTCTGCGCCGCACGGCGGGCCGCTCGTCGGCGCCGGTCAGGGTGGGGGACTGGGCCGTGGGGCGGGGGGTGGCCAGGGATGCCGCGGCCGTCGGCCGGACGGTGGACGGCGGCGCGGAAGACGCGTGAGGCGCGGCTGCCGCGGGGGCGGCCAGGAGGCCGCCCACGGTCACGCAGGCGGCGAGGCCGCCCGTGACCCATCGGGGAAGAGTGAAACGGAGGCGCATCCATGCTCCTTCGTGGCGGTCGCGCCCCGGGGATCGAACTGAGGCGCGAGCGGCACTCTGGCAGCGCCCCATGGCACGGACAATGCCATGTGACATAGCACTTGGCGGCGCGGGTCATAACACCCGTGGAAGACCGACGGAGCCGTCGCTCACGCCCGCAGGTGCGCGGACCGTGCGGCGAGCGCGCGGTAGGACGCCGACGCGCACGCCACCAGCGTGTCCGCCTGCGCGTCGCTGACGGCGTCGCCGCGCCAGGCCAGCACGTAACGGCACCACAAAGGCGCCCCGGAGAGCGGCTTGACGACGACCCCGGGAGCGGGCCTGAGCGTCGCCTGCACCACCGAGACGCCGAGCCCCTGCGCGATCATCGCCTGCAACTGCAGTGAGTCGCCGAGGAATTCGTGCACGGTGGCCGGAGCGAACCCCGCGGCCTCGCACGCCGCGTAGAACACGCCGGGCCAGCCGGCGCCGTCGTCCGGGGTGAGGAACCACGCGTCGTCCACGAGATCGGCGAGGGCGACGTCCCGTGCCCGGCACAGCCGGTGGGTGGCCGGCAGGGCGACGAACGACGGCTCCGTGGCGAAGCCGCGGTGCGTCACGGCGGCCGAGTGGCGCAGTTCGAGCCCCGGATAGTCGGCCGCGATCGCGGCGTCCACCGCGCCCTTCTCCAGCAGCTCCACGCTGTCGGAGGACGCGTAGACGCTGGTCACGGTCGGCGCGATGCCCGGTCGGCGCTCCCGCAGGCGGCTGAGCAGCCCGGGGAGCACGGGCGAGTTGGTGACGGCGAGACGGAGACGGCGCGGCGGT
>NZ_JAPHNL010000252.1 GCF_026274175.1 Streptomyces beihaiensis | reverse complement strand
CCTCGGCTCGCGGCGCGGCCTCCTCGGCGGCGACCGGCTCGGCGGCGGCCGGAGCGGACACCGTGCGCGTGGCACGACGACGCGTACGACGCGGCGCGGCCTCCTCGGTCTCGGCCTGCGCCGTCCGGTCGGTCTGCTCGGTCTGGTCGGTCTGCTCGGTCCGTGCAGCGGCCACGGGCTGCTCCTCCTGCTCGTCCGTCGCCTGCGGCTCGGGGGCGGCAGCCGCGCGGGTGGCACGACGACGCGTACGACGCGGGGCGGCCTCCTGCGGCTCCGCGGTCTCCTCGGGGGCGGCGCCCTCGGCG
>NZ_JAPHNL010000251.1 GCF_026274175.1 Streptomyces beihaiensis | reverse complement strand
CTCGCCGGCCCGCCCACCCGGCCCGCTCCGGCCCACCCTGGACCGTTCGACCGAGGGCCCTTCACCCGAGGGCGGTCGCGACCAACCCGGCGGCCTCCGCGACCAGTTCGCTGTCGGCGGCCGCGTCCTCGGTGAACCTGGTGGTGAGGACCGACAGGACGACCGGGGTGCCGTCCGGTGTCCAGGCCACTCCGACGTCGTTGGCGGTGCCGTAGCGGCCCGTGCCGGTCTTGTCGCCGACGGTCCAGTCGGCGGGCAGCCCGGCGCGGAACCGCTCCCCGCTCGTCGTGTTGCCGAGCAGCCACCGGGTGAGGCGGTCCCGGTCGGCGGGCGCCAGGGCGTGGCCGAGGACGAGCCGGGCGTTCGTGGCGCCGAGGGCGCGCGGCGTCGACGTGTCGGTGATCCGGTCCGGCTCGGCCGAGTTCAGGGCGGGCTCCCACCGGTCGAGGCGGGTGACGCGGTCGCCGGTCGAGCGGACGAAGCGGGTGACCGCCGCGGGGCCGCCGAGGAGGCGCAGCAGAAGGTTGGCCGCGGCGTTGTCGCTGTACTGCACGGCCGCGCCGCACAGTTCGGCGACGGTCATGCCGTGTGCCAGGTTCTCCGGCCTCCCGGTGACCGGCGCGTAGCCCGCGTGGTCGGTGTCGGCCCGGGTGTAGTGAACGCGGCGGGCCAGTACCTCCCCGTGCCGGTCCAGGTCGCGCAGCACGGCGGCGACGGCGAGCGTCTTGAACGTGGAGCACATGGGGAAGCGTTCGTCCGCGCGGTGGCGGACCGTGGCACCGGTGCGCACGTTGCGGGCGAAGACACCGAGCCGGGCGTCGTGGCGGCGCTCCAGGTCGAAGAGACGGCCCTCCGGACCGGAGCGGCGGAGGGGGGCGGCCGCAGCCGCACCGGCACGGGTACCGGTGCCGGTGCCGAGCACGGCGGCGGCGGTGAGGGCGGTGGACGCGGTCAGTAACGATCGGCGTGCGAACATGCCCACGGACCGTAGGACAGCGCGGACGACCGGCGCGTCCGACATGCCGGGTTCCGCCGCGACTGCGACGCTCGACACATGAGAGTGGCACTCGCACAGACCGACTGTGCACTGGGAGACGTCGACGCCAACCTGGAGACGGCCCGCGACCATCTGGCGCGCGCCGCCGACCAGGGCGCGGACCTGGTCGTCTTCCCCGAACTCAGCCTGAACGGCTACCACCTGGGCGCGCTGAGCTCGGACACGTCGATCGCCGCGAACGACCCTCGGCTGCTCGACCTGACCCGGCCCGAGGGACCCGACGCGCTGGTCGGCTTCCACGAGCACACGAGCCTGCGCGCGTACAACACGAGCGCGTACTACTCCGGCGGCTCGCTCCTGCACTCCCACCGCAAGCTCTACCTGCCGAACTACCTGGCCTGGGAGGAGCGCAAGCACGTCAGTCCGGGCCAGCACATGCGCGCGTACGACCTGCCCGGCGGGCACGGACGCGCGGCCACGCTCGTCTGCAACGACGCCTGGCAGCCGGTGCTGCCGTGGCTCGCGGTACAGGACGGCGCGGAGGTGGTGATCGTGCCGACGAACAGCGCGGCGACGCTCGACCCGCAGGCCATGGACACGGGCCTGTACTGGGACACGCTGCTCGCGTACACGGCGAAGATGCTCCAGTGCTGGGTGGTGTTCGTGAACCGGGTCGGCAACGAGCACGGCGCGTCCTTCTGGGGCGGCTCCCGCGTGGTGGACCCGCGCGGCACCGTGGTGGCGCAGGCCCCGAAGTGGGAGGCGGACCTGGTGACGGTCGACGTCGAGGTGTCCGAGGCACGACGCCAGCGCCGCGCGGTGCCGCTGGTCGCGGAGGCACGGCTCGGCCTGATCGACCGCGAGGTGCGACGTCTCATCGACGAGGGCGGCGACAGCTGACGCGCCACACCGGCCCTCGCCCGTCGAGCCCCATCGGTCCCATCGAGCCCCATCGAGCCCCGTCCGGCGAACGAGGAACGGGGTGGCGAGAGAGCCAGGGAGGCAGGGGCGAAGGGGCAGGGGGATCGGAGATAGGCGACAAGGAGACAGCGGGGACAAGAAGGCGTGGGGGGACAAGAAGGCAGGGCGGACAAGAAGGCGTGGGGAGGCAGACCCCCGAGCCGTCGACCGCGTACGAGCACGGGCGTTGTCAGTGCCGGATGTGACACTCGCAGATGTGACCGACCCGACCGCCCGCTGGGCCCTGGCCCCCACCGAGTCCGGCGGCGCCGACCTCGTGCCGCTGGGCGAGGACGGCCTGCCCGCCGGGCCGGTGGCGCACGAGCCGGACCTCGTGGCGGCCGTGCGCTCGCGGCCGGGCGTGGCCCGCTGGGTGTGGCGGGAGACGCACGCCGTGTACCCGCGGCTGCTCGCGGCCGGGGTCCGCGTCGAGCGGTGCTACGACGTCGAGGCCGCCGAGACGCTCCTGCTCGCCCATGAGGGGCGGCACGGCGAGCCGCGTTCCGCCGCGGCGGCCCTGGCCAGGCTGCGCGGCGACCGGGCGGTGCCGCCGGACCCGCCGCCCCGCACGGCCGCGCCGGTCGGCACGGCGACGGAGTCCCTGTTCGAGCCGAGCCCGCCCGTCGACGTGCCACTCGGCGACCTGGTGGCGGTCCACGCCGAGCAGCAGCGCAGACACCGCGCCGCCACCCACCCCGACCGGATGCGCCTGCTCACGGCGTCCGAGTCGGCGGGGATGCTGGTCGCCGCGGAGATGCATGCCGCCGGGCTGCCGTGGCGGGCGGACGTGCACCGCGCGGTGCTGCGTGACCTGCTCGGCGAGCGGTACGCGGGCGGGGGCGAGCCGCGCCGCCTGGCCGAGTTGAGGGACGAGGTGTCGGCGGCGTTCGGGCGGCCGGTCAGGCCCGACCTGCCGGCGGATGTGCTGAAGGCGTTCGCCCAGGCGGGCATCAAGGTCACCTCGACCCGCCGCTGGGAACTGGAGGGCCTGGACCACCCCGCGGTGCGCCCGCTGCTCGCGTACAAGAAGCTGTACCGGATCTACACCGCGCACGGCTGGTCCTGGCTTCAGGACTGGGTCAGGGACGGCCGTTTCCGACCCGAGTACCTGCCGGGCGGCACCGTCTCGGGCCGCTGGACGACCAACGGCGGGGGCGCCCTCCAGATCCCCAAGGTGATCCGCCGCGCCGTCGTCGCCGACCCGGGGTGGCGCCTCGTCGTGGCCGACGCCGACCAGATGGAACCGAGGGTGCTGGCCGCGATCTCCCGCGACCCGGCGTTCATGGAGGTCGCCGGCCGCACGTCCGACCTCTACCAGTCCGTCTCCGACAAGGCGTTCTCCGGCGACCGCGACCAGGCCAAGATCGCCGTCCTGGGCGCGATCTACGGCCAGACCTCGGGCGACGGCCTGAAGAACCTCGCCCTGCTGCGCCGCCGCTTCCCCAAGGCGGTGGCGTACGTCGACGAGGCGGCCCGCGCGGGCGAGGAGGGCCGCCTGGTCCGCACCTGGCTGGGCCGCACCTGCCCGCCGGCGGCCGGCACCACCGCCTTCCCCGAGGAAGCGGGCCTGCCCCAGGAGACCCCGCAACAGGGCCAGCGGCAGTCCACCGGCTCCCCGCACACCCGCGCCCGAGGCCGCTTCACCCGGAACTTCGTGGTGCAGGGCAGCGCCGCCGACTGGACCCTCCTCGTCCTGGCGGCCCTCCGCCGGAGCCTCACGGACATGGCGGCGGAACTCGTGTTCTTCCAGCACGACGAGGTGATCGTGCACTGCCCCGCGGCGGAGGCCGCCCAGGTGACCGAGGCCGTCCGCGCGGCCTCCGACCTGGCGGGCCGCCTGACGTTCGGCGACACACCGGTGCGGTTCCCGTTCACGACGGTGACGGTGGAGTGTTACGCGGAGGCGAAGTGAGACGAAGGACGAGGCAGGCGCTGAACGTCGATCACGCCCGAGGGCAAGGTGGCTTGTACGGGATGCTCAGCACGTACGTTCTCCAGTTCTTGCTCCCCAGCGCGCCGGCGCTGTTGGCGCAGACGCTGTGGATCGCGGTCTCGACGCGCAGGTCCCACACGGTGGCGACGCCGTCGTCGGTGGTCGCCGCCAGGGTGTGATTGTCCGGACTGAAGGCCAGCACGGAGACGGGTCCGGTGGCGACGGTCAGCGGTTCGCCGATCGCGGCCGGGTGATCGGGGTCCGTGACGTTCCACAGGGCGATGGTGCCCACGCTGGTGGGGCCCGCCGCGGCCAGAGTCCTGCCATCGGGGCTGAACGCGATCGACCAGAGACTGGCACCGGGCATGGCCAGGGGAGGGCCCCTGCGGGTGAGGTGATCGAGGTCGGTGCTGTTCCAGAGGATGATGGTGCCGTCGCTGTTTCCGGTGGCCAGGGTGCGGCCGTCCGGGCTGAACGCCACCCAGGTGCCGGTGCCGTTGGGTTGGGGGATCGGCCGGCCGACGCGCACGGGGATCTCGGTCGTGCTCCACAACCCGACCTCATGGGTGCTGCCCTCGCCGCCGACGGCCAGCGTGCGCCCGTCGCGGCTGAACGCGATGGACTCGACGGACCGCGTGTGATCCGTGTCGATGTCGCCCTTGAGCGTGGGGTTCGCGGGGTCACCGACATCCCAGACGACGATGCCCCGGGACTTCATGTAGTCGGCTCCGGCCGCGGCCAGCGTGTGGCCGTCGGGGCTGAACGCCAGGGAGAAGATCACCCCCTTCTGGTTGTTGAGCGGCCGTCCGAGGGGCATGGCACTGTCGGGGTCGGCCGTGTTCCAGAGGATGACGGTGCCGCCGCCGTCGCCTGCGGCCAGGATGTGCCCGTCGGGGCTGAACGCCACGGCGTCGACGGGTTGGGTGGGCCCGGTCAGCGGCGTGCCGATGGGCGTGGGATGGCCGGGGTCGACGGTGTTCCACAGGCTGACCGTGCCGTTCTGGTTCCCGGCGGCCAAGGTGTGGCCGTCCGGGCTGAACGCGACCGACGCGACATTGCCCCCGGCACCGATCAGCTGGGTCGGCGGCAGGTTCCACAGATCCACGTGGCCGTCGATGTTCCCTGCCGCCAGCGTACGGCTGTCGGGGCTGAACGCCACGGGAACGACCCCGTCGCCGGGGCCACGAAGGGGCCGGCCCAGCGAGGTGATGGCTCTGGCGTCGCTGACGTTCCACAGTCGTACGGTGTTGTCGGCGCTGCCGGCGGCCAGTATGTGACCGTCCGGGCTGAAGGCGACCGACATCACCGCCTGAGCGGATCCCGTCAGCGGCTTGCCCAGGGGGGCCGGGTGCTCCGGGTCGGTGAGCTTCCACAGGTGGACCCGGTTGTCGGTGGCTCCGACGGCGAGCGTATTCCCGTCACGGCTGAACGCGACCGAACTGACTCTGCTGCCGACTTTCACGGGGTGGCCTCGGTGCGTCGGCTTACGCGGGTCGGTGGTGTTCCACAGGGAGATGGCGCCGGAGCCGCCACCGGTGTCACGGAAGCAGGCGGCCGCGAGCGTGCGGCCGCCGGGACCGAATGCCAAGGACTGGAGGAAATACGGCGACGGGCAGGCGTCGTACGCGTCCCCGTCCGAGGCGGCGTCGGCGGGACGGGAGACGTTCCACAGGCTGACAAGGCCCGTGGCCCGCCCGGCGGCCAGTGTGCGGCCGTCCGGGCTGAAGGCCAGCGATTCGAAGGAACTGGTGAAGTCGTAGGGGTCCACGCCGGTGTTCGGTGGCCTGCCCAGACGGACCGGGTGGCTGGGGCTGGTCAGGTTCCACAGGTCGACGAAGCCGCCCGAGCCCTTGACGCCGATGTGATGGGCGTGGCCGCCGACAGCCAGCGTGCGCCCGTCCGGGCTGAAGGCGACGGAGAGGATCGAGTCGACAAAATCGCCTTCGGGAAGGGGCCGGCCCAGTTCGGCGGGGTGGCTGGGATCGGAGACGTCCCAGAGCCGGACGACGTTCTGGTTGACGTATCCGGCGGCGAGCGTGTTCCCGTCGGGGCTGTAGGCCACGGTGTAGGCCGGGCCCTTCGAGCCGGACAGCCGGATGTTCATCGGCGTGTTCTCGGTGGTGATCAGCCGGGACCTCGCTTGCGGGGACGGGTCCATGCGGTAAGCGGTCAGGGCGAGTTGGGCGGAGAGCGAGGGGTCGGTGGGCGCCAACCGCAAGGACGCCGAGGCGACGGCGGCATCGACGGCCTTGTCCCGGGCCGACACGGCTTGGTCCCGGGATTTCAGCGCACGGGCGTTCTGCACGAAAGCGACCACCGCGGCGACGGAGGCGATCACGGCGAGCACGGTGATCACTGCTACGGCCGACCGGCGGAGCCTTTGCCCGCGACGCTGATGGCGTCGGGCCGCGGCCAGGAACGCGCGGGCCACGGCGCTGAGTTCCAGCGTGTGCCGTTCGGCCCAGGCGTACGCGATCTCCAGGCGACTGCCGCGGTACAGCGCACCGGCTTCCCGGCCGGTGTGGTCCCAGGCCGCGGCCGCCTCCTCCAGATCCTGCCGCACCAGGTTGCCGTCCCGGTCCTGACCGATCCACTTCCGCAGGAGCGGCCAGGCACGGATCAGCACCTCGTGGGTGATGGTCACCGTGTCCTGATCGCGGGTCAGCAGGCGACCGCGGGTGAACTCGTCCACGACCGCTTTGGCCGACTCCGGATCCGGCGCTTGTCTCAGCAGATCCTCGTAACCGGCGCGGCGACGGGTGTCGTCGGCGTCGCGGCCCACGATGACGAGCCGTAGGAACACCCATCGCGCGATGGCGCGCCTGGGCGGCGGGAGCGCCTCGAAGAGCCGGTCCGCCGTGTTGGCAAGGGCACGCTGGATCCCGCCGGTGACCTTGTATCCGTCCACGGTCAGTCTGTGGCCGCTGCGTTGCTGCCAGGTCGCGCGCAGCGCGTGTGCCAGCAGCGGCAAGCGGCCGGCGGCTCCGGCCCCCTCCAGGCCCCCGACCAGCCCGAGGTCGGCCAGCAACAACTCGACCAGGCCGTCATCGACCTCAAGTTCCACGTCCTCGGCGGGAAGGCAGATCGCTTCCTTGAGTTCACTCTCGGTCATCGGGCCCAGCACGACCGGTCCGGCCTGCAACGCCGCCCGAAGCTGCGGGTAGAACGTGCACGCGGAGTAGAAGTCCGCACGCAGGCTCAGCACCACCGCCGCACCACCGGAAGACTTGGCCAGGCGGTCGAGTACGTCGACGAACCACTCCCGCTCGGCCTCATCGGCGCACGCCGTGAAGGTCTCCTCGAACTGGTCGACCACCACGATCAGGCCGGCCTCCCGGCTCTCCCCGGCCTCCGCCGCGACCCCGGTGTCGGCCCCGGCTCCGGCCCGGACCCCGGCTCCCGCTCCGGCCCCGGCGGCGGCTCCCGCTCCGGCGGCGGCTCCGGCTCCCGCTCCCGCTTCCGCTCCGGCGGTCAGCTCTCGTAGGTCCGCCACGCACCGTGCGGGGTCGGACCGCCAGGACTCGGCGCGCGACCGGGCGTCGTCGGCGTCGAGCCCGGCGGCGGCGGCGAGCGCCAGGGCCGGGGACGCCGTCGGGGTCAGCGTCAGCCACGGCCAACGACTCGATCCCGCCACCGGCAGTCGGCCGTCGCCCAGGGCGGGCAGCACACCGGCCGCGAGGAGCGAGGACTTCCCGGCCCCTGACGGACCGATCAGCATCAGTGGGCCGCCCTCCAGCATCCGGGCGTCCAGCCGCTCCAGGACCGTGTGGATCGTCTGGTCCCGGCCGTAGAACCAGTCCTTCTGCTCCGCCCGGAACGGCATCAGCCCTGGATACGGACACTCCATCGCCCGAGCATCCGCGCTGGGCCGGGTGCGGCGCGGCCCGTCGGGCTTGCGGATGACGGTCAGGTCCCGGGCGGCCATGAAGACGCTGCCGCCGTCGGTCGCGGAACCCTCCATGTTCAGCGGCCGCCAGGGCGGCGGTCCGCTCGCCCCCGCGGCGTCGTCCTCTTCGCTCACCGCGCCTCGCCCTTGGTGATGGTCATGTCCCTGCCCGCCAGATAGGCGTCGCCACCACCGGAGACCCGCGCCTCAAGGGTCAGAGCCCCGGTCCGCTGACCTGCCGCTCCCGCGTCGCGGCCCACGTCGACGAGCAGCGCGCGGAGTTCGTCGGCCACCTCCGGGCGCCCGGCGATCAGCCGGTCAAGGCGCGCCTGCCACTCCGTGACCAGCAGCCCCTGGAGTTCCGCGAGTTCACCGCCCTGCGCGGCCCGCGCCAACTCGTCACGTGCTTCCGCGAGTTCGACCTCCACGCGCTCAGGATGCGCATGCCGCCACAGCGACAGGACCGAGGCCTTGACCGCGGCCCAGCCGTCCGTGGCCAGCAGGTCGATCAGACGCCCGGCGGCGGCCGAAGCCAGCCCCCCGGCCATGCCCGAAGCCGTATCCATGCCTTCCCTCCTCTGGCCGACTACTGCCCGTGGGCCGAGATCGCGGTCAACGTGCGATGCGAGGCGATGAACACGCGGTCACCACCGACGGTCCACTTGAACCCGACATCCGGCTGCCCCGGGTCGTTGTACTTCCACCGGGCCCTGCCCGTGGCCGCGTCGATGGCCCACAGGTTCTTGGCCACGTCTGTGGCGAACACGGTGTCGACCGTGCACCGCGCGCTCATTCCACTCATCTGCAAGGACGCCTTGAACATGTTGGACGTCCCGTCGTCGCCTGCCCCCGTGAGCGTCGCCACCCACCTGAGCGACCCGTCGGTGGAGCGGAGAGCGGCGAGATCGCTGCCCACCGGGACGTAGACCGTCTCGCCGTCCGGGCTCGCAAAGGGGGTGCCGAGCTGGATGTGGTCTCCGCTCTTGGAGTCGAAGTGCTGATGCCACTTCACCGAGCCGGTCGCCGCCTCGACGGCGAAGAGCGTGTCGCCGGTGCCTCCGGCGAAGACGAACATTCCGGCGGCGTAGCACGTCATCGGCCAGCCGGGCTGGGTCAGGTACTGGGCGTTCGGAATAGATCTCTTCCAGCCGCGGGCGCCGCGCCTGCCCGCGTCGATCATCTGGACCCGGCCGGGCTTGCCTTTCGTCGCGCTCGACGCCGCGAGCAGGTACGAACCCGACGGCGGCACCAACACGTTGTCGATGTCCTTGCCTTCGACCCTCCACAGCCCCTTACCGGTCGCACCGTCGAACGCGCGGATGTAACCGGTCGGACGCGACGTGATCGAGGACGAACCGGTGTTCACCTCCCCGCACACGTACACGGTGCGACCGTGCACCGCCACGGAGGACGCCGAGTACATCCGAGTGTGGGCACCGCCGCCGGAGCCGAAGAGGGCCATGGAGGTCGCCCACTTCACATGCCCGGTGGTTTCGTCGACGGCGACGACCATGTTGGGTGCCTTGGGCGCATCGCCCAGGTAGTAGAACACCCCGTCCGCGTACGCCGTCGGCGACCTCCTGGCGTCCGACCCGAGCATGTCCGTGGTGTTGAGCGCGGGGAGCGCGCGCTTGCCCGTCGAGGCGTTCAAGAAGGCCGTGGACTTCTCCGTGACGACCATGACCACCTTGCCGGAGGCTTCCACGGCCGTCGGGGCGCTGCTCCCGGTGGCCGTCCATGCCTTGGTCGCGTCCGGTCCGTCCAGGGGGATCTGGGTCGGCCCGCCGGTCGGTGACGGCGCGGGAGACGCGCCCGACGGCGAGGCCGACCGCGCGGGTGGTGCGGCTGCCCCGGCCCGGTCCTCGCGCTTCGGTGCCGGACGCCGAGAGGAGAAGACCACGGCCGCGGCCACGCCACCCGCCGCGAGCGCGCCTCCCGTCAGGCCCAGGAGCAGCTTCCGGCGGCCGAGACCGCCGCCGAGGCCGAGACCGCCGCCGACCGCTCCCGACCCGGTCGCGCTCGACGGCGTCGCCGCGGCGAGCGCCTCGATGTCGGCGGTGAGCGCCGAGGGCAGCCAGTCCCCCGTGGGCATGGGCAGAGCCTGGCGGTCGAGGTAGTCGACGAGTTGTTCCGCGGTGGGCCGTGTCGAGGGCTCCGGGTACAGACAGCCACCGATCACTTCGCGCAGCGACGATGGCAGCGCGCTGGTCATCGTTTCCAGCGCGGCCAAACGAGTCCGGACGTCCTCGGACGCGCCTTCCCACCTCGGCTCACTGCCCGAAGCCGCGAACAGTACGGTCGACCCCAGGCCGAACATGTCGTCCATCGGTGACGCGGCGTCCTCCGTGATCCCGGTGGTGCCGAACACGGACACGTAAGGTCCGCCGACCGTCAGTAGCACCGCGTCCGGCCCTACGTCGCCGTGGGTCAGCCCGGCCGCGTGTATCCGGGCCATCGCCCCCGCGAGGCCGGCGGCGAGTCGCCGCAGCGACGGCTCCGGCAGTCCGCCGTACCGCTCCACGGACCGCCGAAGCGACAGCCCCTGAACGAACGCGGTCGCCGACCAGGGAGACGGTGCGTCCGGGTCGACGTCCACCAGGGGCATGACGGCCTCCCCGGACACCGTCCGGGCAGTCTCGGCACGGGCTCGGAACCGCTCCCGGAACCCCGGCGCCGCGGCCACCTCGGGCGGTACCACCGTGACCGCCACGACCCGCCCGTCGGCCGAGCGCCCCGCGAAGACCTCTCCCGCGCCGGCCATTCCCACTCTTGCGATCAGGGAGTACGGCCCGATCCGGCGAGGATCACCCGCTTCGAGATTCTCCAACGCCCCCACCCCTAAGCCAGTCTGATCGTCTGATCGCCTGCCGCCTGGTACGCGCTTCCCCCGCCGGACACCCGGGCCGTCATCGTCACCGTCGGTCCGGCGGCAGGCCCGACGGCCGCTGCGGGCTGCTCAGGCCCTCGCCCGATGTCCGGCACGAGGTCCGCCAGAGTGGCGCACAGCCGGTCGAGCTCGTCGGCCAGATGAGTCTCGGCAACGCGGAGAAACTGCAGTCGCGCGAGCTCCGCGATCTCGTACGGCAGCTCCGACTCCCCGGGAAGCATCGTCGCGTCGCCCAACAGGACGGGGACAACGCGGTTTCCCGCCTTCAGGGCCGTCCCGATCTCCACGCGGACCCAGTCGTGTGCCCGGTCGATGAGGCGCGTCCCATCGTCGTCACGAGCGTCGAGCCACGCCGGACCGATGAGCACGAGCATGACCTCACACTCGGCGGCCTGCCGCCGAAGGATCTCGGCGAAGTCGGCCCCCGCGGGGATCGATCTGCCCGACTTGAAGACCTCGCCGACCCCGAACCGGCCGGTCAAGGCTTGGTGGACACGGTCTCGCATCCACCGCGAGTCCGCTTTGCGGAAGCTCAGAAAGACACGCGGCATGATCGCCCCTCACCCAGACCACTCAGCCGGAAGTTCGCACGTAACGTACCTTCCCCACACGGGATTTGACGCATATTCAGACAGAACTGAATAGCTCTCGGGACGCCTTCGCTACATTGCCTCTCACTCGCGCCGTTCCCTACGCTGGCCCGTATGGGCGACTTCGGCGTGGAACTCGCGAGGCTCCGGGCACGACGGGGCTGGACCGTGCGCGAACTCGCGCGGCACGCGAGCGTCTCCGAGGGGCAGATCTGCAACCTGGAGAGCGGGCGCCGCAACCCGACGTCCGCTGTGGCCGCGGCATGCGACGCGGCGACCGGCGCCGGCGGCGCGCTGATCGCACTCGCCGAGAAGGCGCGCCGCGGCACCCTCCCCGGCAGCCCGGTCGAGGTCGACTCGCTCATCGCCGGGTACGGACGGATCCTGGAGGAGCTCAAGGACATCGGCAGATCCACCGGCCCCCGCTTCGTCGACGCCTCGCTGCGATCCGTCACGCGCGTCCTGACCGACGCCACGTCCCATGCCGAAGGCGGCCGCCGCGACGACATCTGGCTGATGGCGGCGAAATTCGCCGAGTACACGGGCTGGATGGCGCAGGAGACCGGGAACTTCGCCGAAGCGCTGCGCTGGACCGATCTCGCCGTGCGATGGGGCACGAAGGGCGGTGACGAAGCAATAGCCGCTTACGCTCTCGTCCGCAGAGCCTCCATCGCCGAACACCGAGGCGACACCACCGCCGCGATCAGCCTGGCCGACCGGGCCGAAGGCCATCCCGCCGCCACCCCACTGATCCGCGCCCACGCCGCACGGCGCGAGGCCCAGGGTTATGCGGCCATCGGCGACCGGGGGGCCTGCCACGCGGCCCTGGAGCGTTCGCAGGACCACGCCCATCACGACGACCGACGCGGAGCCCGCTGGGGCCCACGCATCGAGAACGCGAACCCGCGCCTCATCGAAGCGTCGTGCCTGATCAGCCTCCGTCGTTTCGAGCAGGCCGCCGACCTCTTCGCCGTCGAGCTGGAGCGCCACCCCGCACGCCCGAACGACCGAAACTCCCGCACCCGCTTCACGATCCGGCAGGCGATCGCCATGGCCGGCGTCGACCACCTCGATCAGGCGTGTCACGCCATCGAGGCTCTCCTGCCCACGATCCGGAACCTGGACTCCGCCACCATCCGGGCGGAGTTGAGCCGCTTCGTGGACCAGGCGCGGACCCACCCCGCCACACAGGGCCAGCGGCACCTCATCGAATCCGCGGCGGTCGCGGCGGCCGCACAGGCGCCCCCACGCGCCGGCCGCTGAGCATGCCCAGGGCCGAGGGCCTGGGGCCTGGGGGGCGGAGCGGGGGGGGGCGGGGGACGGGGCGGTGACGCTTCAACCCGCTCATCGAACCGCTCGCCGATCCGGCGGACCTCCAGCGCAGCACGCAACGACCGTGCTGCACCGCCAAGTTGTCACTGGCGCCCAAGGCAGTCGTCAGGGCATGCTAGGAGTACGCGGCACCGTCCGGCGCCGCTCCGGCCCGTCATGGGATCTGACCGTAGGGGGTGGTGGACATGGCTGCGATCGCTCAGCGCATGCGCGCCTACTCCGGCGACGAGACCGGCTGAGGTCGGCCGGGTACAGTCGCGGACCCACCTCTGCGCGGACGAAGGCGCAGTCCGAACTTCTCAGTTTCGCCGCACCGCCGCACCTGCGACGGCAGCACTTCTCCGTTGGCTACCCGGCCCCCGCACGTCGTCCTGTCAACACCGGCCTGCCACCGGGAGAATCCCATGAACACCATCGTCGCGCGGCTCGCCACCGGAG
Source organism: Streptomyces beihaiensis (assembly GCF_026274175.1). Taxonomy (GTDB): domain Bacteria; phylum Actinomycetota; class Actinomycetes; order Streptomycetales; family Streptomycetaceae; genus Streptomyces; species Streptomyces beihaiensis. The sequence goes on along the minus strand of NZ_JAPHNL010000251.1, from coordinate 38,003 downwards.
CCCCACAGATCCTGCTCGCGATCGTCGTCGTGCTCGCCGTCACGTTCCTCCTCGCACTCGCCATCGCGGTACGAGGAACCGAACCCCGCGAACGCGCCGCGGTCCTGAGGGCGTTCGCGCAGGTCCTGCCCGCACGTCGTAGATGTCGTAGATAGAGAGCGCCCCTGGGGACGCGGGATGAACATGTCCCGGCCTCGGCGCCTGACGCGAGCAGCAGATCAGCGGCCGGTGGGGCCTGCCCAGAGCCGACGGAGGGTACGCGTCACTACGCGCCGCCACTTCACAGCGACTCCGGCGCCACCTGCGCGCCCCAAGAGGCCCAGCTTACCGACGCCGTCCACGTAGGAGCCGTTCGCATCGTGGACGGCGCCGGCAAGGCGCGTGTCGTAGTGCGGGAAGTCCTCGAACCGTCGGCGGACGGCTGATGGCAAGCTTCCCGTCCCCTCGAACGGTGCCGGGCACAAGCGAGCCGACATGTGCCCGGCAACGACGACCGGCGCCAGACCCTCGCCCGGGACGCCGTCTACCGGCTGGGCACCACCACACAGACGCTCGAGAAAGTGCTCGCACCGAAGCTGGCCCAGCTCGACACCCACTACGGCGCCCGGCCGAGAAAGCGCTCCCTGGTGCCGGGCGAACGCCTGCCCCTCGGCTGGCGCGAGTCGCCCGCAGCCCCTGTGCTCGCCGTGGACCGCTACACGGTGCTGCTGTGGCCCGGCCTCCAGTACCGGTACGAGCGCTGGACGGGGCTCGTCGACACCCTGCGCGAGCAGCTGACCGCGGCGACCGTCTGCGACCTGGGCGGGCGCCCGCCCGGCCCGCTGCTGGGCAAACTGCCACGCGAGGCACATGCCCTGCTGGTCCGCCCCGACGGCCACCTCGACGCGCTCGTCCCGCTGGACGACCGCGCTCCCACCGCCGCCGTCCGCGCGGTCGGCCAGGCGCTCGCGCGGCATGTACTGCCGCACGCCACCGCCCCACAACTCGCCGGCCAGAAGGCCTGACGCCCTGTTCCCGACACAACCCGAAGGAGCCCGCCATGAGCACCACCCCCCGCGTCACCCTCACCGAAGTCGTCGACATGACTCCCGATCAGCTCGCGGTGTACGAGAAGTTCCAGTCCAACCTGACCCGCGCGCTGCTGCTCACCAAGAACTCCGCCGCCGCCCACCTCGCGCTCGGCGGCACCTTCACGGTCGGCCTGCTGAGCCTGCTGGACCGCGAGGTGGTCGTGCTGCGCGTGGCCAGGCTGCGCGACAGCGAGTTCGAGCGCCTGCTGCACTACCCGCTCGCGAAGAAGGCCGGCCTGGAGGACACCGAGATCAAGGCGATCGAGGAGGGCCTCTACGACCAGCTCCCGCCCGCCCGCGCCGCCCTGGTCCGCTATGTCACCGACTGCATGGTCGACCACAGGGCGAGTGAGGAGGCCTTCTTCGCGCTGCGGGAGCACTACTCGCAGAACGAGATCGCCGAGATCACACATCTCGCGGGGCACAGCGCCATGACCGCCATGTACCTGGCCAGCCTGGACATCCCGCTCGACGAGGGCATCGCGTCCTGGGGCCGGCTGACCGAGGTGCAGGACGAGGTCAAGAGCTGATCCCGGCCGCCCGCCCGATCCGAGAGGAAGAACTTTGCAGTACGTCCGGCTGGGCTCGTCCGGCCTGAAGGTGTCGCGGCTGGCGCTGGGATGCATGAGTTACGGCGAGCCCGGACTCGGCACCCATCCCTGGTCGCTGCCCGAGGAGGAGAGCCTTCCGTTCATCGCCCAGGCACTCGAACTGGGCATCAACTTCTTCGACACCGCGAACATCTACTCGCTGGGCACCAGCGAGGAGTTCCTGGGCCGCGCAGTGCGCAAGCTGACCCGGCGCGAGGACGTCGTCATCGCCACCAAGGTCTACGAGAGGCTGGCGGACAACCCGCTCTCGGGCGGGCTGTCCCGCTCGGCGATCACGCGCGAACTCGACGCCAGCCTGCGGCGGTTGGACACCGACTACATCGACCTCTACATCATCCACCGCTGGGACCACGAGACTCCGGTCGAGGAGACCATGGAGGCGCTGCACGACATGGTGCGCGCGGGCAAGGTCCGCTACATCGGCGCCTCCTCCATGCACACCTGGCAGTTCGTGAAGGCGCAGTACGTCGCCGACCTCCACGGCTGGACGCGGTTCGTGAGCATGCAGAACCACTACAACCTCGTCAGCCGCGAGGAAGAGCGCGAGATGCTGCCGTACTGCCTCGCGGAAGGCGTCGGCGTCACTCCGTGGAGCCCGCTGGCCCGCGGAAAGCTCACGCGCGACTGGGACGCAGAGTCGCCCCGCACCGCGGGCGACCCGATCCAGGACCGCTTCTACGGCCCCACCGAGCGGGCGGACCGCGCGGTCGCCCACGTGGTTGCCGAGATCGCCGCCGAACGCGGCGTCCCCATGGCCCAGGTGGCCCTCGCCTGGCTGTTGCATCAGCCGGTGGTCACCGCGCCCGTCGTCGGCGCGACCCGGCCGCACCACCTGGAGGACGCGGTGGCGGCCCTCGACGTGACGCTCGACGACACCGAACTGGCCCGGCTTGAGGCGCCCTATGTGCCGCACGCCGTCGTGGAATACGTCTGACCTGCAGACAGGTGGAGGAATCGTGGGAATAGCCGACTACGCCCTGGCGATGCCGAGCGGAACGCTGAGCGTCGACGACGTCAGCCGGGAGTCGGGATACGCCGTCGAGAAGCTCGGCCAGATCCTTCCGTCCGGGAAGTTCTCGGTGCTGGCCGAGGGCGAGACCTCCTGGGGTCTCGGCCGGGACGCCGCGGCCAGGCTCCTGGCCCGCAACCCGGTGCCGCTCGAGGAGATCGGACTCGTCCTGTACGCGGGCTCCAGCGAATGGGGCACGCCCTTCTGGTCACCCGCCGCCAAGATCGCCCAGGAGTTGGGGATCGCACACGCGCACTGCTTCGAGGTCTCCAACTTCTGCAATGCGGGCATGGTCGCCGTGAAGCTGGCCGACGACCAGGTGCGGGCGGGCACCCACAAGCACGCACTGGTGATCATCTCTGACCGGCTGAGCCAACTCGTCGAGTACGGAACCGGCTACATCGAACTGTTCAACTTCGCGGACGGCGCCGCCGCCGTAATGATGTCGGCCGACGCCAAGTACGAGGTGCTGGGCGCTGCTCACCACACCGACCCGCAATGGGTGGACTCGTACTACGGCGAGATCAAGGAAGGCAGGGTCAAGGTCGAGCGGGGCGAAAAACTCGACGGCCTCGGCGAGGCGTTCCTCGGCAACTTCACCACCCTGACCCACAAGGTCCTCGCCGGCCTCGGGCAGGAGGTGGACGACGTGTCGTACTTCCTGGTCACGCACGGCAACCAGGACACCCACCGCAAGTACCTCGCTGCGCTGGGCGTGGACGCCTCTCGCAGTGTCTTCCAGTACGACCGCGACGGCCACCTCGGCGGCGCGGACCCGTTCCTCGCCCTGGAGGAGCTGGAGCGGGAGGGCCGGATCACCTCCGGCGACCTGGTGGTCGTGGCAACCGCCGGGTCGGGCTTCACCTGGGGCGTGACAGCGATCCGCCGGACGTGACCCGCGTACGGCAAGGGGAAGGGCTCCCGGTTCTTGAGAATCGGGAGCCCTTCCCCTTTCCTTGCCTGCCGCTTTCAGTGACGGTGAACGGAGTTCAGATCCACCGTCAGGAGCTGCAGCGCAGCCTCATGGGGCGAGTCGGGTTCCGCGTGGTAGAACTTCAGGATGTTGCCGTCCTGGAGGTCGGCGGACTGGTACATCAACTCCAGCTCGCCGACGGCCGGATGACTGAAGAGCTTGGTGCCCTCGATGCAGTTTGCCACCCGCTGCCGGCACCAGAGTGCCGCGAACTCCGCGCTCTGAATGGTCAGTTCACCAATGAGCGCGGCAAGTCGCGGATCGTGCCGGTGGTTTCCGGAGATGAACCGCAGATAGGTCACGTTCGACTCGGACTCCGTGGCCCAGTCCGCGTACAGGGTCCGGACGTCCTCGTCGAGGAAGTTCATCTTGATGATGTTGGGGCGCAGTTCGGCGTCCTCGGTGACGTCGAAGTCGAGATGCGGCGCGAACAGCCGGTGGTACAGCGAGTTCCAGGCGAGGATGTCGCACCGGTAGTTCAGCACGGCCGCCGCCACATTGCCGAGTGATGCCATCAGCATCTTGGTGCTGGGGCTCAACTGGTCGTCCTGGGGCGCCTGCTGCTGCGGATTCTGCACCGCAGTCCCGATCTTGAGCAGGTAGTCCTGTTCGTCGGGGCCCAGATCCAGAGCGCGGGCGATGGAGAGCAGGACCTGCGGGGAGGCGTGCGCGGTCTGCGACTGCTCCAGCCGGGTGTAGTAGGTCTGGCTCACTCCCGCGAGCGCGGCCACCTCCTCCCGACGCAGCCCGGGAACCCGCCGCGAGCCGCTGGTACGCAGTCCCCGCTGCTCCGGCCGGACGCGCTCACGCATCTGCCGCAGGTAGCTGCCGAGGTCCGTGTTCACGATCTGTTCCACCCTTCTCATTATGAAGTGCCGTACCGCATCGGCAATATCGCCGCTACTCGCGGTGGCCGACGCCACGGCGGCCGGGCGGGCGGTCTCTGCTCCGCCCACCCGGCCGCGCGGTCCACCGCGCCGGGGGATTTACGCGGTGACGGATGCCGCCTGCCGGGCCTTTCCGCGCAGCACCAGCCACAGCAGAAGACCGACGGCGACCTGGGAAAGACCGGCCACGGCGATCGCCGTATGAATCCCGGTGAGCTCCTCGGCGGCGGTGACGGTGCCCTGTCCGATGACGGCGGCGAAGACCGCGCTCACCAGCGGGATGCCGATCGCGATGCCGACCTGCTGGCTCTGGGTGGCCATGCCGGTGGCCATGCCCTGTGCGTCGGAGTCGACGGACGAGGTGGCGATGACCATGAAGCACAGGGCGGCCAGCATGGAGAAGAAGGCGTTCACGAACTGGGTGGCGACCAGCGGGATCAACCAGTAGGAATCCGAGGTGGCCCACAGCGCCGGCAGCATGAACGCGCCCTGGAGGACCAGGGAGACGCCGAGCATCGTACGCGGCGAGACCTTCTGGAGGATGCGCGGACCGACGGTGCCGGCGACGATCTGGCCCACGCCGATACCGAGCAGCACCAGGCCGGCGACCATGGACGACAGGCCGAGCACGTTCTGGACGTAGAGGCCGGTGAAGAAGATCAGCGCGGTCTCGCCGCCGAAGATGAACAGGGCGGCGAGGTTGCCGAAGGCGATGTCGGGCTTCTTGAGGATCTTCACCGGGACAAGGGCGTCGGCGGTACGGCTTTCCACGGCCCAGAAGACGCCGAGCAGAACCGCGGCTGCGATCAGCGAGCCGCCCGCAGCCAGGTCGAGGCCCTCCTCGCCGACGCCGGTGACACCGTAGATTCCGGCGAACAGACCCAGGGTGATCAGCAGCGCACCGGGCAGGTCGATGCGGCTGCGCTGCTCCGCCCGGCTCTCGTCGACGACGATCGGCACCACGACGATCGCGGCGATTGCCACGGGAATGTTGATGAAGAAGGCCCAGCGCCAGGAGAACACGTCCGTGAGGACACCGCCGAGGATCGCACCTACGCTGAAGCCGGAGCTCATCATCACGCTGTTCAGGCCCAGCGCCCGGGTGCGCGGGCCGGGTTCGGTGAAGGCGGTGGTCAGCAGGGCGAGCGCGGCGGGCGTGACGGCGGCGGTGGCCAGGCCCTGCAGGGTACGGGCGACCAGCAGCATCGTGGGGGAGTCGGCGAGGCCGCCGACAAGCGAGGAGACGGTCAGAACGACCATCCCGGCGGTGAAGATCCGCCGACGTCCCACATAGTCACCGACTCGGCCGAAGACCAGGGTGCACCCGGCGGCGCACAGCGCAAAGGTCGTGGTGATCCACTGCAGGCTCCCCGTCGAGAACCCCAGGGACGTGCCGACCTCGGGCAGCGCGACGTTCAGCACGGAGAAGTCGGCGGCCATCATGAACTGCGACGCCAGGAGCACCACCAGGGCCGCGACCTGACGGCCTGTCATGCGGACACTCGTCGGCGACGCGGCCGTGGCGGTCGTGGCGGCATCAGCGGTAGTCATGCGTCCCAGCTTCGGCCGCCCGCCGCCACCCAGCCAGATCCCTCTTGACGGCACTCCTGCGGAGACTGTCACTGGCAGTGCCACCCTCAGCACACCCCCGCACGGCGCCCCGATCGCACCGGCGGCCGATCCCCGCCTCGACCTCGATGCACAAGTGCAGCATCTGGCGGTTCACGCCCAGGCCCTCCCCCACGGCCAGCTTCAGAGGCCCGGCTTCAAACGGTACGGCCTGACGGATCTGGCGTTCGGGGCGCGACTCCCCGTCCCGCCCCCTTGACCATCAATGCCGGCCACCGACACGCCGAATGCCACAAGACTTCGGTGACGAAATCATCACTGACCGCAACAAGCCCAGGTCGCATGCCTGGATCACCGAATTCCGAAGCGCACCCCTTGCGCTCCCCTCCCCCGACGGCCGCCCCGAAAGCTGACCAATCATCAGGAGCTCAACACAAAAGACCAGGCCAGAAGGCATCTGACCTGGTCCCGAGTGGAGCCGCCTTCGGGATTCGAACCCGAGACCTACGCATTACGAGGGCGCAAGCAATCATGCCGTCCAGTGACGACTGATGCTGCGCGGTGCTGTTTTGCCTGATCAGACCACGTGCGCGAGGATCGGCGCCTGTCCCTCGTGCTGCACCGTCCAAAGGCATCCGGCCACCCCTTGGCCACCCCCGACCATCCGCGATGCACTTCAATGCCTAGGCGCAGCCGTTGTGAAACCTGCACAGGTTACTCGAGGGCGAGATCCTGTGCGCCTCAGATCGGTCTGGGGCTGCAACACCAGGCCCGCTTGAGAGACTGCGGCCATGATCAGCAATCTTCTAGCAAACAAGGTGGTCCTTATCACCGGCGCAAGCAGTGGCATCGGCGCCGCAGCGGCGAAGGTGTTCAGCCGGGAGGGCGCGGTCGTGGTGCTGGCTGCTCGCCGGGAGAACCGGCTGGCCGCGCTCGTGAGCGAACTGCGGGACAAGGGGGCCGAGGCGACGTACGTGGTGGGCGACATGTCGGTCGCCGCTGACGCGGGCCGCGCGGTGGACTTCGCCGTCGCCGAGTACGGGCGCCTGGACGGGGCGTTCAACAACGCCGGAGTCGGCGGGGACCGTACTCCCCTGCATCTGATGGCGGACGACGTGTACGACACCATCATGGACGTCAACCTGCGGGGCATATGGAACTGTCTGCGCCATGAGATAGCAGCGATGCTGCCGCATGGAGGTGGCGCGATCGTCAACAACAGCAGTGTGGCCGGCCTGGTGGCCATCCCCGCCGCCGCTCCGTACATCGCCTCGAAGCACGCAGTCGTCGGTCTGACCCGGGCGGCCGCGGACGAGTACGCGACGCAGGGCATCAGGGTGAACGCGGTCGCCCCGGGCACCACGCGCAGTGAGATTACCGTCGACTGGTTCGCGCGCAACCCCGGCATGGAGGAGTTGGCCAACTCCCTGACCCCCCAGGGACGTACCGCGGAGCCGGAGGAGATAGCGGAGGCCGCGGCCTGGCTGCTCAGCGACCGTTGCCCCTTCCTGACAGGCACAGTCCTGCCGGTGGATGGAGGGTTCGTCAATCACTGACGGCAGCCACTGACAGCATCCCCTCAGGGCGACCGCAGGCGGCGAGATCCGCCCCCTGCGGTGCGCCTTGACTCATGGCTACGGTTGCAGCCCCCTCAGCCGCGCCTGGAAGGCGACCTCTCCGCCCTGGCATCCGGTGACGACGATGGCGCACCAATTGGGCAGCAGGGCGGGAAGGCGCCGCGCCTCGATCCAGCAGGGCTCGTCGAACTCCACGTACCGCCCAAAGCTGATGGCCATGTCGGTGAATTCGAGGGGCGTCGGGCCCGCGGCGGCGTGGGCGGCTTGGTGCGCGGCCTCCAGGAGGACGAGACCGGGGACGTGGTCGACGGGGTGATCGAAGAGCAGGGTGTTGGAGACGTCGTTGCGCAGTTGCCACTGGTGGCCGGCTGTTCCGGCCGCCAGGAGCACGTCGCTGTCGTCGGCCCTGCAGACCAAGTGGCGACTGATGGGCTCCGGCACGGGCCATTCGCTCCATTCGACGGCAAGATGCCGGCCGCGCACCCGGCGATAGGCTGCGGGGGAGACCCAGCCGAACTCCGTGTCCGCCAGGCACACAGTGGCGCCGTCTCGCCGGATGCGGAACTCCATGCCCAGGCCCGCGGAGCGCCTGGTGGATCGGGTGACCGCGATGTCGACCTCGAAGTCCGAGGCCTCGCGCGCCTGGAACCCAGGATCCGCAGTGATGTTGAGGTTGCTCAGCAGCGTCTGGTGCCCGGTCGGCACACCGTACTCGGCGTGCGCGACGAGGAGTCCGCTCTGCCGGATTGTCTGTGCCAGGAGCCGGGGGTCGTACGGTCCGGGGCCGCGGTGCTCGGGCCAGCGGGCGGTGACGGTGAAGGTGTCAGGTTCTTCCCGTCGCCAGTCTCTGACGAGGATCGCCGGCGTGTGGATGAGATGGGTGTATTGACCCAAATTCGCCCTGGATTCGGCGTTGCGGAACGCGGGCTGCGCGGCATCGATGGTGCTGAACACGAATTCCCCCTGTCGCCATGCTCCCTCGGACGCGGAGTTCGCTCGAGTGAGCTGCGCTGATAAAGTAACGAGCATCCGGTTACTCACAGACGACCATTCGGTGAGTATCAAGGGACACACTTACGGACTACTGGAAGGTGACGGGCGGTGAGGCAGGATCGCGCTATTCGCACTCGCAATCTCATCCTGGAGAGCATGGCGAGCTTGTTCAACGAGGTCGGGTACGACGCTGCAACGATCGCCGCACTGGTCGAACGGACGGGACTGACCCGAGGGGCCCTGTACTTCCACTTCGCCTCCAAGGAGGACATGGCGCGTGCCGTGCTGGATGAGGCGGTGACCCGTGAAGGGCTCAGTCCGCAGGCGTTCAAACTGCAGGAGTGGGTGGATCTGGGACTGCTCCTGGCCCACCGGTTGCCCAGGGAGCCGATACTGCGCGCCGCCATTCGGCTGGCCGTCGACCCCAAGGCGCGCAGGCTGTTCGGTACCCGGTGGCCGGACTGGGTCGCACTGGGGCGCGAACTGCTCACCGAAGCCAAGGAGAGCGGCGAACTGCTCGCTCACGCCGAACCCGCCGCCGTATCGCGGGCGTTCGTCGGCGCGTGGACCGGTGTACAGCTGGTGACGGAGGACCTGGAGGAGAAGCTGAACCTGTCCGAGGAGATCGCAGGCCTGTACGAGCTGCTGCTCCCCAGCATCGCCACCCCGGCGGTGCTGGCCAAGCTCGACCTGGCGCCCTACCGGGCGGAGCGGCTCCTGCGGAAGAGCTGCGGGCAGGAGACTCCCGAACACGAGTGAGACGTGGACGGTTCAGATCGACGGCTCCGGGCGCCCGCTCGGGGCCGTTGCGCGTTCAAGCCTCGCTCAATTTGCATTCGTGTACCCCTGTACTTCGCCGTGACGAACGAGTCGCACGCCAAGCTTCACCCATCTGTGGACATGAGCACGACGTAACGGCTCCGACCGCCCGGCCCCCGGTGGGCTCTTTCGAGTCAGTATACGTATTAAGCGTCCCGTTTTCGAGTGACCGATATGGCGTAAATTTCGGTTTTTACCAGTCCTGTTGACTTGCTGTGACACAATCGTATGCCCGTTTTGCTCTGCTTTATTAACCTTTGCCACTGGTGTATCGCTGTACAAAGAACAGGACGTGTGTTCTTTTATTGATGGGAAGTTTGGTGTGCAGAAGGGGGAACGATGGCAGTGCACGCTGCGCAACCGGCCACGACTCGCGTGCTGGTGGTCGGCGACGACGCCGGTATGGCGGAGACGAGGGTGCGCGAGCTGCGCCGACAGGGGTACTACGCCCAGAGCGTCGACACCGGAGCCGAGGCGCTGAGCGCCCATCAGCAAGCGGACCTGGTACTGCTCGATCTCGATCTTCCCGACATTGACGGACTCGAGGTCTGTCGGTCGATACGGGAGGTCGGCGACAAGCCCATCATCTCCGTCACCGCCCGCAACACCGAACTGGACCGGGTCCTCGCCCTGCAGGCCGGGGCGGACGACTGCGTGGTCACCTCGTGCGGTGCACGCGAGATGCTGGCGCGCATTGAAGCGGTACTGCGCCGGGCCCGCCCTCGGTCGGAACCGTCCCGGCCCCTCTACCTCGGCCCGCTGCGCATCGACAGCAGAACGCGTGAGGTCCACCTGCACAGTCGGCCGGTGAACGTCACCGCCAAGGAATTCGAATTACTGCACACCCTGGCTGCGTCCCCCGAAAGCGTCATTTCCCGAAAGGAACTGATGGCACAGGTCTGGGAAACCACATGGGCAGATTCCAGTCGCACCATCGACACACACGTACGCAGCCTGCGGGCGAAACTCGGCGCCAATTCATGGATCATCACGGTCCGCGGTGTCGGTTACCGCATGGGACACGGCTGACGAATACCGCCAGAACGCCGCTGTGGGCCCGAACCTTTTCCCGGTCGGGTCCCACAGCGGTGCAATCAATCCGTCCCGCGGTCGGTTACGACACCGCCTCCTCCGCGTACGGCAATCCGTCGAGCCCGGCCGGGTCCTGGCCGAGACCGGCGGGTGTCACCCAGTCGAAGGCGCTGTAGACCGCGGGGCCCAGGCCGAGGCTCTCGGCGACCTGCTCTCGCAGCCGGTTGGAGGTGAAGCCACCGATGACGTTCATCTGGGCGTCCCGGTAGAGGCGTTCCACCTCGTGGCCCTGGGTCACACCGGTCGCCCCGTGGATCTGCACGGCCCGTGCGGCGACCTCGACGCCCATCTCGGTGGCATAGATCTTGAGCATGGCGATCAGATCCCGGGCCGAACGGCCCGCGACGCGCTCGCACATCGCTCGGCGGGCCAGCAACCGGGCGGCGTCGATCTGGGCACGCGACTCGGCGAGCTGGGCCTGCACGCCCTCCATGTGCGCCAGCGGCCGGCCGAACGAGACCCGCTCTCGGGCGTGCCGTACGGAGGCGGACAGGGCGGACTCGGCGACGGCGATGGCGGCGAGCGAGTTCTTCAGCCACCCCCATGCCATGCCCTCGGCGAGTTCCCCGAACGGCACGGGCACCACATCGGCCTCGGCTATGTGGGCGTCGGTGAAGACAATCCCGCCCCACGGCATGCCGCGCAGCCCCATGTGCGCGATCTCGTACCGTTCGATGCCGGGTTGGTGCAGGTCCACGAAGGCAAGGCACCAGTCGGGGCCGTCGTCCCCCGGCAGCCGCTCGCGACGGGCGAGTACGACGGCCACGTCGGCGATGGGCGCGTTGGTGATCCTTGACTTCTCGCCGTTGATGACGAAACCGCCGCCGGGCGCCCCGGCGCGACGCACCGTGGTGCGGTAGGTGCCCGCGTCGCTGCCGGCCGTACGCTCCACCACGGCGAAGGCGGCCAGTCGTTCCCCAGACAGCAGGGACCGCAGCAGCGGCTCGTGGCTGCGGAGGTCGCCGTAAGTGGAGATCAACTTGCCGCACAACAGCGCGGACACGGTCGCCGCCCAGTAGGTGCCGGGGCACGCCCGGGCCAGCGCCTCCATGGCGTCGGCCTGGGTGAGGCCGTCGGCGCCGGTGCCGCCGATCTCCGGCGGGTGGAACAGCCGCAGGTAGCCGGAGTCGGCGAGTTCCTTCCAGTTCTGGGCCGGTATTCGGCCCGTCGCGTCCGTCTGCGCGGCCCTGGCGGCGATGCCCGGGAAGGCCGGCGCGGCCCGGGTGCCGCTCGCGACGCCGGTCATGCCGTACGTGCTTCCTGTGTCAGTCATGTTGTACGGACTCGTGGTGCCGGCCGAGCCATACGCACTCGTCGTGCCAGCTGGGTCATACGCACTCGTCGTGCTGGTCATGTCGTACGCGCTCCTCGTGTTGGGCCTGTTGAGCCTGTTCAGCCGAGTTCCAGCAGGGATGCCGCGATCACCGGCCGCAGCACCTCGGTGCCGCCTCCGGTGCCAGCGAAGAACAGCCCGTCGCGGTGCGCCCGTCCGACCAGGCGGTCGCCGGTGAGGCCGAGCGGGCCGGACAACCGCGCCGCCGCGTCGGTGACCGTGCGCACGGCGGCCGCCACAAAGAGCCGGGCGGCGGCCGCGTCCTGGTGCGAGGGCCGGTGGCCGGAGTCGAACTGCTGGGCGGCCCGGTGCAGCATTCCCTCGGCCAGCTCGCACCGCGCGGCCAGATCCGCCAGGGTGAACCGGACGGACTGGTCGTGGTGGAGCGGCCTACCGAAGAGCCGGCGTTCGCGGGCGCCCTCGATGGCGTCCCGGGTCAGCGCGCGGATGAGGCCGAGCCAGGGCGCACTGGAAAAGACCCAGTCCAGCACCGCCAGCAGCGGCTCCACCTCGGTCGCCGCGCCGGCGACGGTGCCCAGGACCGCGGTGTCCGGGACCGCGCAGCCGCCCAGGACCAGCCGGCCCCAGGGGCAGGTCGGCATCGCGGCCGGGCCGGCCTCGCCGACCCTCAGTCGCGGGGTGGCCCGGTCCACGACGAACGCGGTCCGTCCGCCGTCGTCGTGTGCGGCGACGACCAGGAAGTGATGGGCCACCGGGGCGCCCGCGACCAGGTCCAGTTCGCCGGTGAGCACCCAGCCGCCCGACCCGTCCGCGGCGGGCCGTGCGGTGACGGCTGGGGCCATGGACGCGCCCTGGGTCTGCTGCAGTGACAGCGCGCCCACCCACTCACCGGACGCCATCCGGGGCAGGTACCGCTCCCGCTGCCAGGGACTGCCGAAAGCGCGCAGCGGCACGGTGGCGAGCACCGCGTGCACGCCGACCGCGAGGGCGAGACCAGGGTCCCTGGCCCCTTCGCCGAGCCCCGCCAGAAGGGCGACGGTCTGGGTCGCGGACAGGCCGGCGCCGCCCAGGTCCCGCGGTACCAGTGGGCCGGTGAGGCTCGGGCCGGGCCGGGCCTCGGCCAGTTCGGCGAAGAGCCGCGGGTTCCAGCGGCGTTCGCGGTCGCGGTCGGCGACGGTCGGTTCCACGACGCGGTCGGCGAGCTCCCGGGCCCACTCACCTATGGGGAAATGCGGAATTTCCATCGAACTCTCCACTCCCATCTACTGAAAACGGGCTCGGTCACCATAACCAACAGCCCAATTAATTCCCGGCGTGGATTTGAGATTTTTCGGCGACCCTGCGGAGAATTCACAGACACGACTCTCGCTCACTTTTCATTACAGTCCTTGACAATGCTCTGACATGAGAGCCGTTGTCTCCTCACATTGCGCCGACCACCATGGTTGACGGCCCCGCAAAAGGAGGAAAACGCAATGGCAGTAAAAGAGCACGGGGGAAGCCTTCCGAGGCTGCCCCGTCTGTCTGACGCAACCCTTCGGGACTCCGCACACATGGCCGGCGTCGAGTTCGGCCCCAAAGACGCCGCGGTCATCGCGGACCTGCTGGTGAAGACCGGAATCGAGCTCGTCGAGGTCGGCATGGTGTCCGGTCCGGGCTCCAAGGACGCCGATCTCGTCCTCGCCACCCATGAGGCCGTCGGCCCCGAGCGCAGCATGACGCTCGTCGTGGTGCGGGACCGCCAGCAGGTCGCGAAGGCCCTCGACGAGGCCGAGCGGCTGGGCGTACGGCACATCATGTACTCCATCCCCACCTCCGAGCAGCACGCGAAGCTCAAGCTCGGCTCGCCCAGCCCCAAGTTCCTGCAGACGCTGGCCCGTTCGGCGATCACGCAGGCCAAGGAGCGCGGCTTCCACGTCACCTTCAGCGGCGAGGACGGCGCCCGCACGCCCAAGGAGCGCCTCGTCCCCTATGTAACCGCCGGCTTTGAGGCGGGGGCCGACCGGTTCCGGCTCGCGGAAACCGTGGCGTATCTGTCGCCCTGGCAGATGGAGGAGGTCATCGCCGACCTCACCGCGATCGACGGCTCCGAGATCGAGATCCACTCGCACAACATGCTCGGCATGGCCGTCGCCAACTCCCTCGCCGCCGTCCGCGCGGGCGCGCAGTGGATCTCGGCGACCGTCGGCGGCATCGGTGAACGCGGTGGAAACGCCCCGCTCGCCGAGCTGCTCACCTCGCTGCGCGTCATCCACGGCGACACCCGCTTCGACCTGAGGCACCTCACCGAACTGTCGCGCGTCGCCCTCACGGGCGCCGGCCTCGGCGACGCCTTCCAGTCCGGACCGACCACATCGCACGCCTTCGCCTACGAACTTCCGGGCCAGCTCACCCACCCGGAGGCGTACGAGACGCTGCCCGCCGAACTCGTCGGCAACGCCCGCGAGCTGCGGGTCCGAACGCGCCTCACCCCTGCCCTCGTCAAGTGGGCACTCGCCGAATCGGGTGTCTTCGTCGACGTCGACGCCTTCACCCCGTGGCTCATCGAGCGACAGGAGCGCGACGGAGGTCCGCTGCTCGACCGGGACACGATCCGCAAGGCCGCCATCGACTTCCAGGCCGCCTGAACCCACCTCTCACCGGGGCAGACCAGCCCCGCCCCACCCCGAACCCGTACGAAGAATCCGGAGTTGATCCATGTCCACCGCCATCCTCACCGGCGACTGCCCCGAGTGCGAGACCGACCTGACCGTGCCACCGATGGTTCAGGGCGAGACCCTCTCCTGCCCCGAGTGCATGCTCACGCTGCGCGTGGAGGAGATCCAGGACGGCCGGCTGTCCCTGCAGATGGTCGAGGTACAGCTGCGCGACTGGGGCCAGTGAGATGACCCTGAGAGTCGCCATCGTCGCGGACCGGGTCGGTTGGGAGGAACGCGAACTCATCCACCGCGCACCCGACTTCGGCCTCCAGGTCGACTGGGTCAACGACGAGTCCCTGTGCCTGGGGGACCCCAAGCCTCCCTCGATCGACGGCTACGACGCCCTGCTGGTCCGCAGCCGCAGCTACACCCGAGGCGGACTGCTCGCCACCCTGGCCGAGTCCGGTGGCGTACCCGTCCTCAACTCGGCGGCCGCCATCCACGCCTGCGAGAACAAGCTGGTGCTGCGCGCTGTGCTGCGCTCCGCGGGCGTGCCGGTGCCGGACTTCCGGCTCGCCCTGTCCCGCAAAGACTTCACGCGGGCACTCGAAGACCTGGGCCTACCCGCGGTGCTCAAGCCGGTCTACGGCGGCATGGGCAAGCGCGTCACCCTGGTCCGCGACGCCGATCTGGCGCAGTCCGTCTACGACTACGTCGAGGACCTCGGCCACGCGTTCGAGCAGGCCTGCCTGGTGGAGCCGTACCTGGGCGGCGGCTCGGTGCGCTGCCTGGTCGTCGGCCGGCAGATCGTCGCCGCCGCCGAGTTCGAGAGCGCCGGAGCCGACTGGCGCAGCAACGCGGCGCTCGGCAACCAGAGCCGGGCCCTCGCCCACGACCCCGAGGTGCAAAAGCTCGTCGACGGTGTCGTGGACCGGCTCGGCGAGGGCATCTACGGAGTAGATCTCTTCAAGACGCCATCGGGTCACCTGGTCAACGAGGTCAACCACGCCCCCGCCTGGCGAGGGGTGGCGTCGACCACGGGAGAGGACATCCCGTCGGCCATCGCCCGTCACCTGCAGGAGATACTCGCATGATCCGCGTGGGAATCGTCGGCGCCTCCGGACTCGCCGGCGGTGAACTGATCAGGCTGGTGAGCCAGCATCCCGAACTCGAACTGACCTTCCTCGGCGGCAACTCCAGTGCAGGCCGGCGCCCGGCCCAACTGCATCCCGGGCTCCGCCTCGACCTGGGCCTGACCGTCGAACGCGTCACAGCGGAGGCCGTGGCCGAGCGGTGCGACGTGGTGTTCCTCGCCACGCCCGCCCCGGCCTCGGCCGAACTCGCCACGCTCCTCGCCGACCGCGTCCCGTGCGTAATCGACCTGAGCGGCGCCTTCCGTATCCGCACCCCCCAGCTGCACGAGCGCTGGTACCCCAAGGCTGTACGGCCGGACGAACTCGCCGACCGCTTCATCTACGGCGTACCGGAACTCATCGGCGACCAACTGGCCGGCGCCCCGCTGATCTCCGTACCCGGCTGCTACGCCACGGCGATCACCCTCGGGCTCGCCCCGCTGACCCTCGGCCTCGGCCTGAACCTGAGGACCGTGGTCGTGGACGGCAAGAGCGGCTCCAGCGGCGGCGGTCTGCAGTTGCGCGTGCCGGACCTGCACCCGCTGCGCAACGGCGCCATCGCACCGTACGCCCCGACGGGGCACCGGCACGCCGCCGAGGTGAGTGACTTCCTGGAGCACAGCAAGCCCGGCACCGTCGGTTCGCTGACGATGTCGGCGTACGGGGTGTCGCACGTACGCGGACTGCTCGCCAGCTCCTACGTCTTCACCGACGACGAGGTGGACGGCCGCGAGCTCCAGCGGGCCTACCTGCGCTTCTACAAGGGGCACCGGTTCGTGCGGGTGAGGCGGCACACCGAAACACTGATCCCGGTGCCCGATCCGCAGGCGGTCCTGGGCTCCAACTTCTGTGACCTGACGGTCCTGTACGACGACGAAGGCGGCCGGATCGTCGTCCTCGCCGCCCTCGACAACCTCGTCAAGGGCGCAGCGGGCCAGGCGGTACAGGCCGCCAACATCCGGTTCGGCCTGCCGGAGGAAACGGGCCTGACGATGCAGCCGGTGATGCCCGCATGAGCGAGACGACACCCGTGAACACGCCCACCGTGGTCAAGCTGGGCGGCAGTTGCCTGGACGACCTCGCCGACGGCTGGTGGGACGACCTGGCCCGGCACGGCCAGGACCGGCCACTGGTCCTGGTGCACGGCTGGTCCAAGCCGCTCAAGCAGCTCAGCCCGCGCTACAGCGAACCGTCCGCGGTCCTGCGCGACCGGTACGGCAACCAGAGCCGCTGGACCACACCCGAGGTCATCGCCGACATCAAGACCGTCAGCGCCCGCCTCGGCGAGGACGTCCTCGGACGCCTCGAACAGCGCGGCATCACCGCGGAACGGCTCCTCGGCAGCGATGGCCTGGTCGCCGCCGGAGAGGGCGAGCACTGGTGGTGGCGGGACAAGCAGCTCGTCGAGCTGGAGAACCTGGTCGGACCTATCACCGGGGTGGACCCGGCGGCGCTGAAGAACCTCCAGCCGGGCCACGCCTACCTCGTCACTCCACTGGCCAGGAACGCGGCGGGCCAGGAGGTCAACACCGACGCCGACCGGGCCGCCGCAGCGATCGCCGGCGCCACCGGCGCCACCGACCTGGTGCTCGTCACCGATGTCGCCCATCTGCTGATCGACGGGGAGCCGGTGCGCCGGATCACCGCGAAGGTCGCGGCCGCCTTCCGCGACAAGGGAGCCACCGGCGGCATGCGCAAGAAGCTGCGGGCCGCCGGCGAGGCCTTGGACGCGGGCGTGG
Source organism: Streptomyces beihaiensis (assembly GCF_026274175.1). Classification (GTDB taxonomy): domain Bacteria; phylum Actinomycetota; class Actinomycetes; order Streptomycetales; family Streptomycetaceae; genus Streptomyces; species Streptomyces beihaiensis. The sequence goes on along the minus strand of NZ_JAPHNL010000251.1, from coordinate 20,598 downwards.
AGCGCGTCGTCATCGGCAGCGCGGCCGTCACCGACCTGCTCGCCGCCCGCACCGGCACCGTCATCACACGCACCTGAGGAGCAATCACGTGGCGCACTCCCGTGTACTCGTCGTCAACAACGGAACCCTGTCGCTGAAACAGCTCCGCAAGCGGTTCGAGGACCTCGGCTCGGACACCGACGCGGTCGACGCGGCATCCGTGCCGGACCGGCTCGATGGCCGCTACCAGGCGATCGTCCTGAGCGGCACCAAGGTGCGGGCCTACGACCGCGACTACTACAAGCCGCTCATCGACCTCGTCATGAGCGCTGACGTCCCGGTCTTCGGAATCTGCGGCGGCATGCAGATCCTCGCGGTCGCGGCGGGCGGCCGACTCGCCGAGGGACCCCAGCGGGTCGGCGGCTACGAGGTGCAGGTCGACAAGGAGGAACCGCTCTTCACCCATGTGAAGCCGACGGTCACCGTCTTCCACCGGCACACCCTCTACCTCCAGGAGGCCCCCGCGGGTTTCGACTCCATCGGCCGCTCCGAGCACGCGCCGGTGGAGTTCCTGCGCTCCGACGACGGCCGGATCTTCGGCGCCCAGGCGCATCTGGAGTTCCGCAGCGACGGCCTGGAGATCCTGCGCGGCTTCGCCGAGCTCTACCAGTGACACCCATCTACGTAGCGAGGACTTGGCAATGAGTGATCTGGAAAACCCGCAGGACCCCGCGTTCACGGTTCACCTGAACGGCAGCGGCGGCGCGATCAAGGGCTGGGTCGTGGTCGACTCCCTCCACGAGGGCCTGGCCATGGGCGGCGTACGGATGACCACCGGGGTCACCGAGGAGGAGGTGGCCGGTCTCGCCCGCGACATGACGCACAAGTTCATCCTCGCCGGCCTGCCGATCGGCGGCGCCAAGGGCGGCATAGTCTCCGACGGCACCAACCGCGAGGAGACCTTCCGCACCTTCGGCCGCACCGTCAAGCCTCTGCTGCACGGAGGGATCCACCTCGGCATCGACATGGGTGTCACCCCCGCCGACCGGGCCGTGTTCTTCGCCGAGGCCGGCTACGACCCCCGCTACCGGCTGGGCGCACCGGACATGCCGATCGACTGGCGCACTTACTATGAGCCCCTGATCGACTGCACCGGCCACGGTGTCGGGGTGGCGGCGGTCACCGCCCTGGAGGCGAGCGGCCGTACCGGGCCCTCCCGGGTCGTCGTCCAGGGCTTCGGAGCGGTGGGCCGTGCGGTCGCCCGGTTCCTGGAGGACCGCGGCCATGTGATCGTCGGGGTGGCCGATGTGAACGGCACCATCAGCGCGGACCGGCTGCCGGTGGCCGACCTGGTCGCCGTCACCGACGAGTTCGGGCTGATCGACCGCTCCCGGCTGCCGCAGCACGTCACCGTCTCCACCGAGCCGGACGCCTGGCTCGACGTCGACGCCGACCTGCTGGTCCTCGCCGCGCAGAAGCACGCGCTGAACGCCGACAACGCGCACCGGTTGCGGGCCGACCTGGTGGTCGAGGGCGCGAACCTCGCCTCAAGTGCCGAGGCGCGGGAGAAGTCACGGGCCTCGGGGGCCACGCTGGTCCCGGGCGTGATCGCCAACATCGGCGGGGCCGGCTCGGCAGCCCTGGCCGTCACCCGGGTCGTCCCCTTCGAACTCGAGGCCGAGGCCCGTAAGGCGTGGGTCTTCGACTGGATCGGCGACTGCGTCCGCCGCAACACCCGCGACCTGCTGGAGATCGCCGCCGCGAACCCCGGCGACCCGCTGCCCGAACTGGTTCAGGCCCGCCGTAAGGAGCGGGGATGACCTCGACGACCACCGCCATCCTGGCCACGGCGTCGGCCGCGGACCGGATGGCCGAGTACCGGCGGCGCGGCTGGTGGCGGGACGAGACCTTCCTCGACGACCTGCGCCGCCAGGCCCGGGAGCGGCCGCGCAAGCCGGCCATCGCCGGGCGCCGCCTCGACGAGGCCCGCACCGACACCCTCGACTACGCCGAACTGGCGCGGCTGACCGACCGGTTCGCCGGGGCGCTGCTCGAACTGGACGTGCGACGTGGCGACGTGGTCGCCGTCCAGCTGCCCAACCGGTGGGAGATGGTGCCGCTGATGTTCGCCTGTATGGCGGTCGGCGCGGTCATCTGCCCGATCGCCCCGGTCTGCCGGGAGGAGGAACTGCGCCACCGGCTGGCGCTCACCGAGGCCAAGGTGTGCGTCACGGTGCCGGAATGGGAGGGCTACCCGCTGGCCGAGACCGTCACCGCGCTCAAGGACGAGCTGCCGCTCGACCACGTCGTCGTGGTCGACGGGCACGCACCCGAAGGCGCCCTGGACTTCCACGACCACTTCGTCTCCACCCACTGGGAGACGCAGCGCACGGCCGATCTGGAGGGCCGCCAGCTGCGGCCCGACGAGCCGTTCGTGGTGCTCTTCACGTCCGGCACGACCGGCTTCTCCAAGGGCGTGGTACACAGCCAGAACACGGTCCACTCAGGTGTACGCGGCTATGTGGACACCTTCCTGCTCCGCGACGACCTGGTCGCCGTCGTCACCACCCCGCTGGTGCACTACTCCGGTTTCGGCCAGGGAGTCCTCGCCGGGGTGATGCTCGGCGGGACGATCGCCTTCCAGGACGGCCCGGACCATGCCGGCCTGCTGGACCTGGTCGAGCGTTACGGCGCCACCCTGCTGTACGGTCCGCCACCCACGCTCTCCGGTGTCGCGCGGGCCCAGCGGGTCGATCCGCACGACGTGTCCAGCCTGCGCCACACGGTCACCGGCGCGGCGCCGGTGCTCCAGCCGCTGGTGGACGAGCTGCGGCAGACGTTCGGGGCGCGCACGTACTCGGTGTGGGGCATGTCGGAGTTCGGCCCCGTCACCATCAGCCGGCTCGACTACAACCAGGACTGGGCGGCGCACAGCCACGGGCGGCCCATCGACTCCATGGAGATCCGCATCGACCTGTGCCACGACCCCTGCAAGCGGGCCCCGGTGGGCCGGCTGCGGGTGCGCGGCGCGTCACGGGCGCTCGGCTACTACAAGCAGCAGGACGCCTTCGACGCCGAGCTCACCGAGGACGGCTGGTTCGACACCGGCGACGTGGCGCGCGAGGACGGCCGAGGCGGCATCCGCATCCTGGGCCGCGCCAAAGACACCATCCTTCGTGACGGGATCGTCGTACCGATGGCCGAGCTGGAGGCGATCATCTCCCGGCACCCGAAGGTGGCCGAGGCCGCCCTCGTCGGCCCCAACGGCACGGTCGACGACCCGATCCTCGCGGTCATCGCCCCGCGCGACGGCACCACCGTGACGCTGGAGGAGATCCGCGCCCACCTCAGGGAGGCCGACCAGGACCCCCGCTTCTACCCAGAGCGCCTGGAGATCGTCACGGCCCTGCCGAAGACCCTCACCGGCAAGGTCCGAAAGGTCGAATTGCGGGAGCGCTTCGCCGGGGCGTAACCCCCGGCCGCACTCTCCGCCGGTAGGCGCCCTCTCCCGACCACCCACCTGCCCGCGCTCGAACGTTGGAGCCCACCATGACCGCACCCATGCCCGTCACCATGTCGGCGACCCTCGCCGCCGACGAGGCGCTGGCTCGACGGCGCCGTGCCGGGGAGCAGGTTCTCTCTCTGGCCGGCGGTGAGATCGGCCTGCCCGTCCTGCCCGCGTTGCGGGAGCGGCTCGCCGCGGCGGCGGACCGCAACGCCTACGGGCCCGTGGCCGGGAGCCCGGCGCTGCGGTCCGCGGTCGCCGGCTACTGGGGGCGGCGCGACCTCGCCATCGACCCCGGTCTGGTGGTCTGCGGTCCGGGCAGCAAACCGCTGCTGTTCGCCCTGCTCCTGGCCGTCGGCGGCGATGTGGTGGTGCCGGTGCCGAGCTGGGTCAGCTACACGGCGCAGGCCCGGCTGGCCGGGGCGCGGCCGATCCCGGTGCGCACCCGGCCGGGCGAGGGCGGTGTGCCCGACCCGGCGGCGCTGCGCGAGGCGGTGGCCCTCGCCCGTGCCGCCGGGCGGGACCCGCGGTGCGTGGTGGTCACCCTGCCCGACAACCCCACGGGCACCGTCGCTGCTCCAGGCACGGTCGAGCGCTTGGCGCAGGCTGCCCGGGACCTGGACCTCGTCATCGTCTCCGACGAGATCTACTGCGACCTGGTCTTCGACCCGGCGGACCGCGCGGTGTCCCCGGCGGCCTTCGCGCCGGAGCGGACGGTGGTCACCACCGGTCTCACCAAGAACCTGGCGCTGGGCGGCTGGCGGCTCGGGGTCGCCCGGCTACCGGACGGCCCGCTCGGGCGCGAGGTGCATGCCCGGCTGGTCGGCGTCGCCAGCCAGATCTGGTCGAGCACCGCGGCTCCCGTACAGGCCGTCGCGGCCTACGCCTTCGACGAGCCGCCCGAGGTCGTCGGGTACGTCGCCGCCGCCCGGCGGTTGCACGAGGCAGTAGTGCGCGCGGCGGCCGAGCGGTTCACCGCCATCGGCGCGGAACTCACACCGGTGCGGGCCACCTGCTACCTCTACCCGGACTTCGAACCGCTCCGGGATCATCTCGCCCGGACCCATGATGTGCACGGCGCCCACGCGCTCGCCACGCTCCTCGCCGAACGGCACGGGGTGGGCCTGCTGCCGGGAACCGCCTTCGGCGAGGACGACAGCTCGCTGCGGATCCGGGTCGCCACCAGCCGGCTCTACGGCGAGACCGAGGCCGAGCGCTTCGAGGCACTGGCCGCCGACGACCCCACCCGACTGCCCTGGATCAAGGCCTCTTTGGACCGCATCGCCGAGGTCCTGACCGACATCGCCATCCCCTAAGGAGATCCCTCACCACCATGTCCATCCTCTTCGAATGCGAGTACAAGGGTCAGCGGTACGCCGGCGTCGGCATACCGGCCCCCGGTGAGACCCACGTCCTGTACCGGGTGACCGAGGGCCAGGTGCGCGCCGCCGTCATCGCGGGCGGCGGCCCGGAAGCGGTCCTCGCCGCGACGACCGATGGCGCCGAGACGGTCGAGGTGACCATCGGCGACCCGGAGCTGCGGTTCCTTCCCCCTCTGCTGCCGACGAGCACCAACAACGCGCTGGTAAACGGCTTCATGGGAACCCACCGCACCAAGTTCGACCGCGACCCGTCCCCCGACGAGGAGTTCACCCCGCCGAACTACTACCAAAAGGGCTTCGGTTCCTGGCTGCGCATGCCGGACGAGCCCCTGATCACCCCGGCCGATCCGATCTGGCTCATCGAGGAGCCCGAGGTCGCCCTGGTCTACGTCAACGACGACGACGGCGTCCCGCACTACGCCGGATACACCTTCGGCAACGACCTCAACGACATCGGCGTGCACCGGAAGAACCCGTGGGCCTGGACGCCGTACGCCAAGCTGTGCGAGACCTCGCTCACGCCCTGGCTGTTCCTCGACGAGCCGCCCCGGACCGTGACCGGACGGGTCACCATCGAACGGGACGGCGCCCCGGCCTGGGAGGGCGACTTCTCGTGCGGCGGGGACTCCCTCTACCACCGCATCGAGGACATGACGGCGCACATCCTGTCGTACCCGATTCTGCGTCGGCCAGGGCTGGTCAACTACCTGCTGCTCGGCGCCGACAAGGCCACCTACCACGACGGGTTCCGGATCGAGGACGGCGACCGGATGGTCATCGACGTGACCAGCCACGGCGTCGTGCTGGCCAACCCCGTCCAGTACGGTCAGGCGGCGACGGCCGACTCGCGGCGGACGGCGTCGAGGTAGCCGGAGATGGCTTCCCGGCTGCGCAGCAGACACTCGATGCGGTCGGTCATGCGCTGGCGCTCGTTCTCCAGGGTGGCGATCGTCTCCGGCGTCGCGTCGGAGACGTGGATGGCCCGGGGGTCGTTGATGCACGGCAGGATCTGCTTGATGATCCGCGTCGGCAGGCCGGAGTCGAGGAGTCCTCTGATCTGCAGGACCCGGTTCACACAGCCCTCGGAGTAATCCCGGTAGCCGTTCGGCGCGCGGCTGGCGACAAGCAGGCCCTGCTCCTCGTAGTAGCGCAGCAGCCGACGAGGGGTTCCGGTCCGCTCGGACAGCTCCCCGATCCGCATGTGACCCACCTCATTCGTACGAGCTTGACATTCACACCTATGTGAGGGTTTGAGGATACAACCATGTCAACATCCCAGACAGAGCTGCTGAGCACTTCCGCTCCAGCAGCAGACAATCGGAAGCTGCCCCTTTCACCGCTTCTGGCTCTGGCCACAGCAGCCTTCATGGGGATTCTGACCGAGGCACTCCCGGCGGGCGTGCTTCCCGAGATGGCCCGTGACATGTCGGTGAGCGAGTCCGCGATGGGCCAGGCGCTGACGGTCTACGCCATCGCCACCGGCGTCGCGGCCATCCCCCTGTCCGTCACCACGGCTGCCTGGCGGCGCAAGAAGCTGCTGCTGCTGGCAGTGGCGGTGTTCGCGGTGGCCAACCTGGTCACCGCCCTCTCGTCCAACTACCCCCTGACGATGGCGTTCCGGCTCCTCGCCGGTGTCGCCGCGGCCGCGGTCTGGGCCGAACTCGTCGGCTACGCACGGCGTCTAGCGCCCCCGCATCTGCAGGGCAGGGCCATCGCCATCACCATGGCGGGTGTCCCGCTCGCCCTGTCCCTGGGCATCCCGCTCGGCACCTTCCTCGGCGGACTCTTCGGCTGGCGCATGACCTTCGGCCTCGTGACAGTGATCTCCGTGGCGTTGCTGGGGTGGATCACGGTGTCGGTCCCGGACGCCCCAGGCCAGCGGCCGGAGGCCCGCGAGCCCATCTTGAAGGCCCTGTCCCTTCCGGGGGTCGTGGCGGTCCTGTTCGTGGTCGCTGCCTACGTACTGGCCCACAACATCCTCTACACCTACATCGCCACCTTCCTCGACGCATACGACATGGGCGGGTCTCGTGACGTCGTGCTGCTCGTCTTCGGCATCGCGTCCGTGGTGAGCATCTGGATCACGGGCGCCCTGGTCGACCGTAAGCTGCGTCAGCTGACCATCGTCAGCAGCACCCTGTTCCTCGTCGCTTCCGCCCTTCTGGCGGCGCTGGCCGACAACATAATCGTGGTCTACGCGGCGATGGTGCTGTGGGGCCTCGGCTGGGGAGGCGTCACCACCCTCCTGCAGACTGCGGTCACCGACGCGGGAGGCGACCGCGGACAGGCTCTTCTGGTCACCACCTGGAACTCGTTCATGGCCGGCGGCGGAGCGGTCGGCGGCATCCTCCTGGATGGCCTCGGCCCCAAGTCCTTCCCATGGAGCGTCCTCGCACTCATGGCCCCGGTGCTCATCGTGGTGGTCGCCGCCCGCAAGCACGCCTTTCCCTCCACCCGCCCTGGAACCGAGTGAGGCATCGGGCGCCCGGGGCGCAGGCCGATTCCACAGGCAGCGGCCCCCGGATTCGCTGACCTGCTGACGAACAATCCCCCCAAGAACGCGTCACGCACCGGAGTCCGATTCCGCCATCCCCCGCCGGGACACTCCATGCGAGGCGCTGACGAAGACCCCGCGCCCAGCACCACCGGGTACGGGGTCTTCCCATACCTGTGCACAACAGCGAGAGTCCAGGCGCCACATCGAACCCGTCGCCCGGTCGGCAAAACGACGTGCCCGAACTCGGCATTGTCGCACGGCCACAAAAGCAGAATTCGGCTCGGCTTCCGTCGGGCACGCCGAAGCCTGATCATGCGCACAACCGCTGCACGGATGGCCACCCCTCGGCCACCCCACGCCTCGCCCATACTGACCTACGGATCAGCTTCCCCCAAGAATCCGCAGGCCAGCGCCGATACGTTGTATCGGGGCCGCATTACTGACCGCAGGCAGAAACCTTTGACCTACGCACTCCATGCACAGGCAACCGAAGCGCAACGGGCACCCATTCCAAGGTCAGTAAAACGAAGAAACCGCAGGTCAGAGGCCTGACTTGCGGTTTCCCATGGAGCCGCCTTCGGGATTCGAACCCGAGACCTACGCATTACGAGTGCGTTGCTCTGGCCATCTGAGCTAAGGCGGCGCGCCGGATGCACTGGAGTGCGTCGGCAACGTCGCTAATCCTACACGGTCCCCGAGGGTGGTCCGCACACCCTTGGTGAGGGGCTATGAGCAGCGCTTTCCCCGGCTGGGTGGGGTGCCGGTGAGGAGGTAGGTGTCGATGGCGGAGTCGATGCACGCGCTGCCGCGGCCGTACGCCGTGTGGCCGTCGCCTTCGTAGGTGAGGAGGTGGCCGGAGGCGAGCTGGGAGGCCAGTGACTTCGCCCAGGGGTAGGGGGTGGCCGGGTCCCGGGTGGTGCCGACCACGACGATCGGGGCGGCGCCCTTCGCGGTGATGCGGTGGGGTCGGCCGGTGGGCTTGACCGGCCAGTAGGCGCAGTTCAGGGCGGACCAGGCCAGGCCCTCGCCGAAGACCGGGGATGCCTTCTCGAAGTCGGGCAGGGCTGACTCGACCTGCTGCGGTGTGGTGAAGGACGGGGGCTCGTCCAGGCAGTTCACGGCGGCGTTGGCCGACATCAGGTTCGCGTACTCGCCGTCCGGGTCGCGCTCGTAGTAGCTGTCCGAGAGTGCGAGCAGGCCCGCGCCGTCCTTCTTCCTCATCGCGGCGGTGAGCGCCTCGCGCAGCTGGGGCCAGGCTCCCTCGTCGTACATCGCGGCGATCACGCCGGTGGTGGCGAGGGCTTCGCCCAGTTTGCGGCCGTCGGGGTCGCCCGTGGGGAGCGGGGTGCGGTCGAGGTGAGTGAAGAAGGTCTTGAGGCGGGTGGTCGCCTGGGCGGTCGTGCCGGTGCCGAGCGGGCAGTCCGAGCGGCGGACGCAGTCCTTCGTGAAGGAGCGGAACGCCGTCTCGAAGCCCGCCGTCTGCTGCAGGTTCATCTGCCGAGCCGAGAGGGACGGGTCCATCGCGCCGTCCAGAACGACCCGGCCGACGCGGCCCGGGTAGAGCCCGGCGTACGTCGCGCCCAGGAACGTGCCGTACGACGCGCCCACGTAGTTCAGTTTCTCGTCGCCGAGCGCCGCCCTCACGAGGTCCATGTCGCGGGCCGCCTCAACCGTGGAGACGTGCGGCAGCATCCGCTTCGACTCCGGGCTCGATGTCTCGCAGCCGACCGCGAACTCCCTGAAGGACGTGGTCAGCGCGGCGCGTTCGCGGGCGTCGTCGGGGGTGATGTCCGTCTGCGTGTACGCGTCCATCTTCTTGCCCTTGAGGCAGGTGACGGGCTCGCTGCGGGCCACGCCGCGCGGGTCGACGGCGACCATGTCGTAGCGAGCGCGGACCTTCTCCGGGTAGCCGATGCCCGCGTACGCCTGGAGGTAGCCGATCGCCGAGCCGCCGGGGCCGCCCGGGTTGACGAGGAGCGAGCCGATGCGCTTGCCCGGGCCCGTCGCCTTCTTGCGGGAGACCGCCAGATTCACGTCGCCCGCCGACGGGTGGTCGTAGTCGAGCGGCGCCTTGAGCGTGGCGCACTCGAAGCCGGAGGCGCCGCACTCGTGCCATGTCAGCTTCTGTTCGTAGTACGTGGCCAGGCCGGGCGGCGTCGCACGGGGCAGCGCGGCGAGTTCTACGCTCGCCGTCCTCGCGCCCGCCGTCGAGCAGGCCGTGACCGCGGTCAGCAGCAGGCCGAGCGCGGCGGCCGGCAGCACGGGTGTGCGGCGCCCCGGGCGACGGCGGCCCGGTCGACGGCGGGGTGCTGCCGGGGCGTCGGTAGTCCCATGGTCGGCCGTGAACGCGGGGGCGGGGGCGGGAGTGGGGGCGTGGTCGGGAGTGCGGCGGCGCCTCAGGTGCATCGTGCGAGCGTAACGCTCCGCGCCGGGATGGTCACTTCCTGTCGTCCTGTGGGGTTTCCGTGAGGCGCTGGTTCGCGTCGCCGGTCACCCGCCCCGCAGTGCCATCGTCATCGCCTCCACCGCCAGCAGCGGGGCCACATTGCGGTCCAGTGCCTCTCGGCACGCGCCGATCGCCTCGATGCGGCGGAGCGTCGACTCGGGTGAGCCGGCGCGGGCCAGGCGCTCCAACGTGTCCTGGATCTCCGTGTTGGCGAGGGCCACGCGCGAGCCGAGCTGGAGCGCCAGGACGTCGCGGTACACGCCCGTCAGGTCCGTGAGGGCCAGATCGAGGCTGTCGCGCTGCGAGCGCGTGCGTCTCCGCTTCTGCTTGTCCTCCAGGTCCTTCATGATCCCGGCCGTGCCGCGCGGCATCCGGCCGCCGTTCTGCGCGCCGTACGCCGCCTTGAGCTCCTCCGTCTCCTTCCCGTCGACCTCCTCGGCCAGCTGCTTGGAGTCCTCCGCCGCGGCGTCCACCAGCTCCTGCGCCGCCTTGAGGCAGCCGCCGATGTCCTCCACGCGCAGCGGCACCTTCAGGACCGCCGCTCTGCGCTCCCGCGCGCGCGGGTCCGTGGCCAGACGGCGGGCCCGGTCGACATGGCCCTGAGTCGCCCGCGCGGCCGCGGCGGCGACGCCGGGCTCGATGCCGTCGCGTCGCACGAGCATGTCGGCCACCGCGTCCACGGCCGGGGTGGTCAGCGTGAGCAGACGGCAGCGGGAGCGGATGGTCGGCAGCACGTCCTCCACCGAGGGCGCGCACAGCAGCCACACCGTGCGCGGCGCGGGCTCCTCCACCGCCTTGAGGACCGCGTTGGCCGACTTCTCGTTCAGCCGCTCCGCGTCCTCCACCAGGATCACCTGCCAGCGGCCGCCCGCCGGTGACGTGTACGACTTGCGGACGGTGTCGCGCATGTCCTCGGCCAGGATCTGCGTGCCGATCGCGGCGACGCTCGTGACGTCGGCGTGCGTACCGAGCAGCGCCGTGTGACAGCCGTCGCAGAACCCGCAGCCGGGGGCGCCGCCGAGGGCTCTGTCGGGGCTCGTGCAATGCAGCGCGGCGGCGAACGCGCGTGCCGCGGTGACCCGGCCCGCGCCCGGCGGTCCCGTGAACAGCCACGCGTGCGTCATCTTCGACGCGGCGGGCGGCGGGGTGTCGGCGGCGGCAGCAGCCACCAGCGCGTCCGCGTCTCTCGCCGCCGCGTCCAGCGCCTCGGCCACACGCTCCTGACCGACCAGGTCGTCCCATACCGACATGTCCCCACCGCCCCTCTCCAGCCTCTCCCAGCCCTCTCCGGCCGGCTTCTCAAGCTTCTGTCATTGTGCCGGGCACCACTGACATTCCGGCGCCGCCCCGGCCACAAACCGGCTGACAGGCCCGCCCCGACCAGGTTGGATACGGCGATGTGACCACCGAACTCCGTTTCCAGCGCGTCGGCGTCGCCGTCGCGGCCGATGGCGATAACGACTCCGCTGCCGAGAGCGACTCCGATACCGGCTCCGATGGTGACGCCGGTTCCGACGGTGACTCCGACGCCGATGTCGCAGTCGCAGTCGCAGTCGCAGTCGACTGGCAGCGCGTGCACAACACCGTCGTCCCGGTCGACTCCGCGTACCTCTCGCTCGACGACGTACGCGAACGCGCCGGGCGCAACATCCTGGAGGTGGCCTACGCCGACGGCGTCCTGGTGGGCTGTTCCACCGTGCGGCCGCCCCGTGGGCCGGCGACCGGTGACGCGTCGGGCCGCCCGACGGCCACCGTGATCTCCCGCGTGCTGCCGGAACACCGGGGGCGCGGCTTCGGCACGGCCCTGTACGAGCGGGGGCTCGCCGCGGCGCGGGCGCTCGGCGCCGAGACGATCGAGACGGTCGTCCTGACGTCGAACACCGCGGGGCTGCGGTTCGCGGAGCGCGCCGGGTTCACGGTGGAGACCGACCGGTACCGGCTGGACGGGGACACGGTCGACTGGGTGGAGCTCAGGCTGGCCTGAGCTCCCGTCCGGCCCTCGCCGACGACAGCGTCAGCGGCCCCGGCGGCCACGCCCGTCGCCGTCGTCGTCACGGCCGCCGAGCAGCTCGTCCGCCAGCGACGGCAGGTCGTCGAGCGGCGTCTCCTCCGCCCAGTCGGGGCGGGGGCGGCGCCGCGGCCTGCCCTCCTCGTCGACCTGCGGAAGCTCCGCCGTACTGCCCTCAGAGCCGTCCGGCCGCACCGGGCGCTCGTCGCGGAAGTAGCCCGGCGGCACCTTGTTCCCGGACGCGTCCGGCACCTGCGGCAGTACGGCCGTCTCGTCGGCGGCACCGGCCGGTCCGGGCGCAGGCGGGCGCGGCAGCTGCGCCGTCTCCTCGGCGTCCCGCACCGGGGGCAGCACCGCTGTCTCCTCCGCGTCCGAAAGGCCGGACGGCGGGGCAGGGGCATCGGCCCGGGGCCGCGGCCCGGCCGGGGACGGCTGCCCCTGGTCGGTGACCATCGGCGTCTGAACGGTCGCCTCGTTGTCCGGCTCCGGGGCCCGCCCCGCATCCGGCACCTGCCCCGGCTCGTGCGCCGATTCCCGCTCACGCTCCTGTGCCCGCGACCGTGTCTGCGACTGCGAATGCGAATGCGAATGCGACGATGTCGACTGGGTCGATGACGGTGTCGGCTGCGTCGATGACGGTGTCCGTGTCGGCTGCGTCGCGGCGGACCGGCCCGGGTCCGGGTCCGATGCCGCGACGGGCGCGGCCGAGGCGCTCGGTGACGCCACGCTCGGCGGTACAGCCCTCATCTGCTTCGTCGCCTCGGCTGCCTCTGCGGCGAGCCGGCGGGCCTCCTCCGCGCGCAGCAGCGCCTCCTCGGCCTTGCGCTGCTTCTCCAGGCGCCGCGCCTCGGCCTCGGCCCTCAGCCGCTCCTCTTCCTCGGCCTGCTTGCGCAACCGCTCCTGCTCGGCCGCGCGGGCCTTCTCCTCCGCCGCGAGGCGGGCCTGTTCGGCCTCGGCCCTGCGGCGGGCGTCCTCGGCTCGCTGCCTGGCCTCCTCGGCCTGGCGCTCGGCCTCGCGGCGCTGGGCCTCCTCCAGCTCGCGGCGCTTGCGCTCCTCCTCTTCGGCGCGCAGCCTGGCCTCTTCCGCCTGCCGCTCGCGTTCGAGGCGCTCCTCCTCCGCCTTGCGCGCCGCCTCTTCCTCCGCCTTGCGGCGGGCTTCTTCCTCGGCGGCCTTCCTGGCCTCCTCCCGCGCCTTGATCTCGGCCTCGGAGAGGGGCAGCAGGGTGTCGAGGCGGTGCCGGATGACCGTGGTGACGGCCTCCGGTTCCTGGCCCGCGTCGACGACGAGGTAGCGGCCCGGGTCACCGGCGGCCAGCGTGAGGAAACCCGCTCGTACGCGCGCGTGGAACTCCATCGGCTCCGACTCGAGCCGGTCGGGCGCCTCGGTGAACCGCTCGCGCGCCGCCTCGGGGTCCACGTCGAGCAGCACCGTCAGGTGGGGCACCAGGCCGCTGGTGGCCCAGCGGTTGATGCGGGCGACCTCGGCCGGGGACAGGTCACGGCCCGCTCCCTGGTAGGCGACGGACGAGTCGATGTACCGGTCGGAGATGACGACGGCGCCGCGTTCGAGCGCCGGGCGGACCACGGTGTCGACGTGCTCCGCGCGGTCGGCGGCGTAGAGAAGCGCCTCCGCGCGGTGTGAGAGTCCGGCGCTGGAGACGTCCAGGAGGATCGAGCGCAGGCGCTTGCCGACGGGGGTCGCGCCCGGCTCGCGGGTGACGACCACCTCGTGGCCCTTGGCGCGGATCCACTCGGCGAGCGCCTCGGCCTGGGTGGACTTGCCCGCGCCGTCGCCGCCCTCCAGGGCGATGAAGAAGCCGGTCGCGGCCGGGGCCTGGGCGGGGTCGCTGCCGCGCAGCAGTGCTTCTCGCAGGTCGTGGCGGAGGGGCACGCCGCTGCGGTCGTCGGCCTTGGCGAGCACGAGCGCGGCGACGGGCAGCAGCAGGGCGCCCACGAGCATCAGCGTGAACGCGGCCCCGCCGTGCGCGAAGACGAACTTGCCGCTCTCCAGGTGGTGCGGGCCGATCACCGCGGCGACGACGGGCGCGGCGACGGCGCCGAGCGCCACGCACACCCGTACGACCGCCTGGAGGTGTTCGGTGGTCCGGGCGCGGCGGTATTCCTCGGTCTCCTGGTCGAGCAGGGTGTGCCCGGTGTTGGCGGCGACGCCCGCGGCGACGCCCGCGAGGGTCACGATGAGGACCACGCTGGTCGGGTCGGGCACGAGCCCGGCGGCGAGCAGGGCGATCCCGGTCAGCGCGATGGCGAGCGCGAGCAGCCGCCGCCGCGACAGCGACGGCAGCACGGCTCGGGCCGCGCGGATGCCGACGACGGTGCCGCCGGTCAGGCCGAGCACGAGCAGCCCGAACGTCACCGGTCCGCCGCCCAGGTCCTTGGCATGCAGCACGGTGACGGCGACGGCGGCCGAGATCGCGGCGGCGACCGCGCCGCAGGCGACGACGAGCAGCGGGATCGCGCCCGTACGGCCCTTGTCCGCTCCGGCGGCCGTGCGCGGCCTGCGCAGGCCCTCCAGCGGCGACCGCGCGCGAGGGGTCTGCGTGGCGGGAAGTTCGAGGAAGACGACGACGGACAGCGACGCGGCGAACAGGCCGGCGCCGACGTACGACGAGAGTGCCACCTGGTGCTGCGTGAACCAGTCCACGCCGACGGCGATCAGGTTCTCGACCAGGGTGACGACGACGAGGGCGGCGGCGGCCAGCGGGACGGCGACGAAGCCGGTGCGCAGCGACAGGCGGCGCACCGCGTCCATGTGGTCGGGCAGGGGCCGCACGGCCGCACCCTCGGGCGGCGGCGGGGGCAGCAGCGCGGGCGCGGCGCTGTCCTTGGCGACGGTCCAGAACCGTTCGGCGACGCCCACGACGAACGTGGTGACGAGGATCAGCGCGGGGGCGTCGGCCGGTGTCCAGTCGATCCACAGGGGCGCGACGATCAGCAGGGCCGCCCGCAGCCCGTCCGCCCCGACCATGGTCCAGCGCCGGTCGAGCGGGCCGCCCGGTGTGGTCAGTGAGGTGAGCGGGCCGAGCAGGACGGCGCCGAACAGCAGCGTCGCCAGGATGCGCGCGCCGAACACGGCGGCGACGCAGAGCGCCACTCCCCGGTAGCCGCCGCCGAACGTGCCCTGGGCGATGGCCGCCTGCATGGCGAGCACGACGAGGACGAGGAGCCCGAGCACGTCGCCGACTGAGCCGATGAGCTGCGCCGACCACAGGCGGCGCAGCTCCGGTACGCGCAGGAGTGCGCGCACGGCGCGCTCCCTGGAGTCCGCCACCAGGGCGTCGTCCGGGGCCGTGTCGGGGCTGTCGGGGCCGGTGCTGGCGGCCGTTGGCTGCTCGGCTCGGGTCATTCGTCCAGCCTATAGGGACCCGCCGACACCCCGAAGGTGTGTTCGCCACGTTGGGCGGAGGCACGGCTCCGCCCAACGCGTGTGCCCGGCTACTCGGCCGGAGCGGCCTTCTTGGCGGCGGCTGTCTTCTTGGCGGTGGTCGCCTTCTTGGCCGTGGTGGTCTTCTTCGCGGCCGTCTTCTTCGCCGTGGTGGTCTTCTTGACGGTGGCCTTCTTCGCGGGTGCCTTCTTGGCCGTCTTCTTCTTGGCCGGGCCCTTGGCGCGCTTCTCCGCGAGGAGCTCGAAGCCGCGCTCGGGCGTGATGTCCTCCACGGAGTCCGCCGAGCGCAGTGTCGCGTTGGTCTCGCCGTCGGTGACGTACGGGCCGAACCGCCCGTCCTTGACGACGACCGGCTTGCCGCTGACCGGGTCCTCACCGAGCTCCTTGAGGGGCGGCTTCGCGGCAGCGCGGCCGCGCTGCTTCGGCTTGGAGTAGATCTCCAGGGCTTCTTCCAGCGTGATGCCGAAGATCTGGTCCTCGGACTCCAGGGAGCGGGAGTCCGTGCCCTTCTTCAGGTACGGGCCGTAGCGGCCGTTCTGCGCGGTGATCTCGACGCCTTCGGCATCGGTGCCGACCACGCGCGGCAGCGACATCAGCTTCAGGGCGTCGTCCAGGGTCACCGTGTCGAGCGACATGGACTTGAAGAGCGACGCGGTGCGCGGCTTGACGGCGTTCTTGCCGGTCTTCGGGGTGCCCTCGGGGAGCACCTCGGTGACGTACGGACCGTAGCGCCCGTCCTTGGCGATGATCTGGTGGCCGCTGACCGGGTCGGTGCCCAGTTCGAAGTCGCCGCTCGGCTTGGCGAGCAGTTCCTCGGCGTACTCGACGGAGAGTTCGTCCGGTGCCAGGTCCTCGGGGATGTCGGCGCGCTGGTGGTTCTCCGAGTCGCGCTCGCCGCGTTCGATGTACGGGCCGTAGCGGCCCACGCGCAGCACGATGTCGTTGCCGACCGGGAACGAGGACACCTCGCGCGCGTCGATCGCGCCCAGGTCGGTCACGAGCTCCTTGAGGCCGCCCAGGTGGTCGCCGTCGCCGTTGCCCGCGTCCGCCGCGCCGCCGGCGCCCGCACCCTCGCCTTCACCGAAGTAGAAACGCTTCAGCCACGGCACCGCCTGCGCCTCACCGCGCGCGATGCGGTCGAGGTCGTCCTCCATGGACGCGGTGAAGCTGTAGTCGACGAGCCGCCCGAAGTGCTTCTCCAGGAGGTTGACGACGGCGAACGACAAGAAGGAGGGCACAAGGGCCGTCCCCTTCTTGAAGACATAGCCGCGATCGAGGATCGTGCCGATGATCGACGCGTACGTCGACGGGCGGCCGATCTCGCGCTCTTCGAGCTCCTTGACGAGCGATGCCTCGGTGTACCGGGCCGGAGGCTTGGTCGCGTGGCCGTCGGCGGTGATCTCCTCGGCGGACAGCGCGTCGCCCTCGGCGACCTGCGGCAGGCGCCGCTCGCGGTCGTCGAGCTCGGCGTTCGGGTCGTCGGCGCCCTCGACGTATGCCTTGAGGAAGCCGTGGAACGTGATGGTCTTGCCGGACGCGCTGAACTCGGCGTCGCGGCCGTCCGCGGAGGTGCCGCCGATCTTGACGGTCACCGAGTTACCGACGGCGTCCTTCATCTGGGAGGCGACGGTCCGCTTCCAGATGAGTTCGTAGAGCTTGAACTGGTCGCCGGTCAGGCCGGTCTCGGCGGGCGTGCGGAAGCGGTCGCCGGAGGGGCGGATCGCCTCGTGCGCCTCCTGGGCGTTCTTGACCTTGCCGGCGTACGTGCGCGGCTTGTCCGGCAGGTAGTCGCTGCCGTACAGCTGCGTGACCTGGGAACGGGCGGCGGAGACCGCCGTGTCCGACAAGGTCGTGGAGTCCGTACGCATGTAGGTGATGAAGCCGTTCTCGTACAGCTTCTGCGCGACCTGCATGGTCGCCTTGGCGCCGAAGCCGAGCTTGCGGCTCGCCTCCTGCTGCATCGTCGTCGTACGGAAGGGGGCGTACGGCGAACGGCGGTACGGCTTGGACTCGACGGAGCGTACGGAGAAGGCCGTGTTCTCCAGGGCGGCGGCGAGCGCGCGGGCGTTCGCCTCGTCCAGGTGGAGCGTGTTGGCCGAACCGGGCTTGAGCTGCCCGAGGGAGTCGAAGTCGCGGCCCTGGGCGATGCGCTTGCCGTCGACCGAGCTCAGGCGCGCCGACAGGGACGACGGGTCGGACGGGTCGCCCGCGCGGCCGGTCGCGAAGGTGCCGGTCAGGTCCCAGTACTCGGCGGAGCGGAAGGCGATGCGCTCGCGCTCGCGCTCGACGACGAGACGGGTGGCGACGGACTGCACACGGCCCGCCGACAGACGCGGCATGACCTTCTTCCACAGGACCGGCGAGACCTCGTAGCCGTAGAGGCGGTCGAGGATGCGGCGGGTCTCCTGGGCGTCCACCAGCTTCTTGTTGAGGTCGCGCGGGTTGGCGACGGCGGCGCGGATCGCGTCCTTGGTGATCTCGTGGAAGACCATGCGGTGGACGGGGATCTTCGGCTTGAGCACTTCCTGGAGGTGCCACGCGATGGCCTCGCCCTCGCGGTCCTCATCGGTGGCGAGGAAGAGTTCGTCGGACTCCTTCAGGAGATCCTTGAGCTTTTTGACCTGCGCCTTCTTGTCGGCATTGACGACATAGACGGGCTGGAAGTCGTGCTCGACGTCCACGCCGAGGCGGCGCACCTCGCCCGTGTACTTCTCGGGGACCTCGGCCGCGCCGTTGGGGAGGTCGCGGATGTGCCCGACGCTCGCTTCGACGACGTACCCAGGACCGAGGTAGCCCTTGATCGTCTTCGCCTTGGCGGGCGACTCGACGATGACGAGTCGGCGGCCGCCCTGTGCGGTCTCGCTGGTCGGGGACAACTTCGCTCTTCTCTCCGGTCGGCGGCCTGGGCCGCGCGCGGCCCGCTCCGGGGGCCGTGCGGCTCGGTCTGGTGGGTGCTGCGGCACTACTGCGGCACTGCTGCGGAGTGTGACGGTACCTCCCGCCGGTGTGTCAAACGGGAAAAGCACGCAGCAGCCACTCGGAACGGTAACCCGAGTCTTCGTGATCCTGCCCCCGGACCACGGAGCGGACCCCCGCACTCCAGGTGCTCGCGGCGTCACCATACGCAGTACCGCGCAGGTCGGCACCCGTCACGTTCCCGTGGATTCCCGGACAATTCGTCGGCCGCGGCGCCGTCGAGGCACGGGCATGCTCCCGACATGATCCGGTCAAATATTACGCAGACGACATGCCGGATGACGAGACGTGACGTCCGCCACGGCCGGGCCGGGCCCGTACCCGCCCCGAACGGGTCAGAGCTGGGCGAAGCACCACGCCGCGAGGGCGAGCGCGCCCGCGCCCGCCGCAGCGGCCACCACCGCCGACGCGACGGGGCGCGTTCCGTACGCCACCGGCTCCCGGTGCAGGACGCGCGCCCCCGTCCACAGCAGCAGGCCCGAACCGAACAGCGCGAACACCGTGCCCGCGAAGACCGCAGGGGTACTCTCCATCGCCTTGCCTCCCCGCCCTTCGCCCCTTCGTGCCTTCAGGGCTTCGTGCCCTCAGGGCTTCGCGCCCCCAGGGCTTCGCGCCCCCAGGGCCGCTTCGAAGGGCCTCTGGCCAGCCCAAGGTCTCCCTGGCCTCAAGGGGCCCGGCCGGTGAGCCTGGCGCGGGCAGGGAAAGCACGGGTGAACTACCGTGCAGCGGAGGGCGAAATCCGGTCGGCGACGCGGCTTCGGCCGTCAGGCGCCCGCCGGCTCCAGGAAGCCCTGTTCCACCAACGTGCGGATCTGCGCGGGCGTGCGGTCGCGCAGCAGCACCGGGTCCTCACCCATGAGTTGGGCGATGGCGTCCAGGATCCGCCCGGCGCTCAGCGTGCCGTCGCACACGCCCGCGAATCCCGCGCCGACCGTGTCGACCTTGGTCGCCCGGCGCATGCCGCGCCCCTGGCGCAGCACCACGTGCTCCGGGTCCTCGGCGCCCGGCAGCCCGACCTGCTCCTGCACCACCTCTCCGGCGAGCAGGAACGACGCCTCAAGCAGCGCCGCGTCGTCGTGCCCGCGCAGCCAGTCCACGCGCGCGAAGTGGGCGCCCACGGCGTCGCCGAGCGGCTGCTCGACCGGGTGGGGCCACTCCTCGATGACGATGGACGGTTCGGCGGCGTCGGTCCTGCGCAGAGTGATCCATCCGAAGCCGACGCCCCTCACGCCGTGCGCCTCGAACTCGTCGAGCCACGCGTCGTAGCGCGCCGCGTACTCGGCCGGGTCGGTGCGGTGGTCACCGGCGTCGCGCAGCCACAACTCCGCGTACTGGGTGATGTCCTGGACCTCGCGCTGCACGATCCAGGCGTCGCAGCCGCGCGGCACCCAGGAGCGCAGCCTCTCGGTCCACTCCTCCCCCTCGACGTGCTGCCAGTTGGCGAGGAACTGCGCGTACCCCCCTTCGTTGAGATGTGCCGCTGCCTCCTGAACGAGCGAGCGGCACAGATCGTCCCCGCGCATTCCGCCGTCCCGGTAGGTGAGCCGCGCGCCGGGCGAGATGACGAAGGGCGGGTTCGAGACGATCAGGTCGTACGTCTCGTCGCCCACCGGCTCGAACAGCGAGCCCTCCCGCAGGTCGGCCGCAGGGACGTCGGACAGGGCGAGCGTCAGCGCGGTGACGCGCAGCGCGCGCGGGTTGAGGTCGGTGGCCGTGACCCGCGTGGCGTGCCGGGCCGCGTGCAGCGCCTGGATGCCGGAGCCGGTGCCCAGGTCGAGCGCGGAGGCGACGGGCGTACGCACGGTGATCCCGGCGAGTGTCGTGGAGGCCCCGCCGACGCCCAGGACGACGCCCTCCGCGCGGCTGCCGACGCCTCCGGCGCCGCCGACCGCGCAGCCCAGGTCGGAGACGATGAACCAGTCCTCACCGTCGGGCCCGCCGTAGGGCCGCACGTCGACGGTCGCGGCGACCTCGTCCTCGGTGGCCCGCAGCCAGCCGCTGTCCAGGCACGCGTCGACCGGCAGGACCGCGTCGACGCGGGTGCGCGGCACCGGCTGCTGCAACAGGAAGAGCCGGACGAGCGTCTCCAGCGGGCTGTCGCCGCGCGTGGCGCGCAGGGCGGGCACGGTCTCGCTGCGCGCGAGCGCCGCGTAGGCGGGAGCGCCGAGCAGGTCGAGCAGCCCGTCGGCGGTGAACTCCGCCTTGAGCAGGGCGTCCCGGAGGAGGCGGACGACGTCGTCCCGGTCGGCGGAGGGAAGGGGTGCGGAAGCGCTGGAACTCACCCCTCCATTGTTACTGCTCCGAGCGTCGCCGCCACGAGCGGCTCGCGCCTGCGCACGGCAGCGCCCCCGGCATCGCGCGGCGAGCTCGGCGACCTGTCCGGCGCGGGTCTGGTCGTCGAGG
>NZ_JAPHNL010000250.1 GCF_026274175.1 Streptomyces beihaiensis | reverse complement strand
CCCGCACCATCCGCGCCAGCAACGGATCCCGCGGATCGATCAGGTCATCACCCAACAGCACCGCGAACGGCTCGTTCCCCACATGCGGCGCCGCACACAGCACCGCATGACCCAGACCCCGCGGATCCCCCTGACGCACATAATGAATCGTCGCCAGATCACTCGACTCCTGCACCCGCTCAAGGCGCCTCGCGTCACCCTTCTTCTCCAACGCCGCCTCCAACTCGTGGTTGCGGTCGAAGTGATCCTCCAGCGGACGCTTGTTCCGGCCCGTGATCATCAACACGTCGTCGAGACCCGCCGCGGCAGCCTCCTCGACCACGTACTGGATCGCCGGCTTGTCCACCACCGGCAGCATCTCCTTCGGAGTCGCCTTCGTCGCCGGCAAGAACCGCGTGCCAAGGCCCGCCGCGGGAATGAC
>NZ_JAPHNL010000249.1 GCF_026274175.1 Streptomyces beihaiensis | reverse complement strand
CGACGCTCTTCCGATCTGTGGTGCCGCAGCGCGGCGACGGGCTCGACGAGCGGATCGCCGCCGCGTTCGAGGACACCGCCGGCACAGGGCCCTGCCTGCTCATCGGCATGGACACTCCGCAGCTCGCCGCCGACCCGTCGCCGCTCGCGCCCGCGCTCGCGCCGGACGCGTGGCGGGAGTGCGACGCCTGGTTCGGGCCCGCCGTCGACGGCGGTTTCTGGGCGCTCGGCCTGGCGCGCCCGGAACCGGCCCTGGTGCGCGGCGTACCGATGTCGACGGCCTCGACCGGTGCCGCGCAGCGCGCCCGGCTGACCGGTGCGGGCCTTCGCGTACGGGACCTGCCGCGGCTGCTCGACGTGGACGCGGCGGACGACGCCGCGCGGGTCGCCGTGCTCGCCCCGCACGGGCGCTTCGCGGCGCAGC
>NZ_JAPHNL010000248.1 GCF_026274175.1 Streptomyces beihaiensis | reverse complement strand
CCGCCGGCCCGGTCGGCGACCGGGTCGGCGGGCGGCTCCGCCACCGGCGCCACCCCGTGCGCCCGGTAGAACCGCGCGACCGCGGCCTGCGTGCCCGCGCCGAACGTGCCGGAGCGGTCGCCGCCGACCGCGTACCCGAGCCCGGCGAGGGCCCGCTGCAACTGGGCCACGTCGTCGCCCGTGCTGCCGGGGCCCAGGTCGCGGTAGGCGGGGATGTCGCCCTTGAGGACGAAGACCGGGCGGCCGGAGACCTCGAGCAGCAGCTGGCCCATGCGCAGCCGCTGTCCGTCCTTGACGGCCACCTTCGTGACCACGGAGCGGCCCACGTCCTTGCCGCCGGTCCCCGCGCCGTCCACCCGCACCTGCTGCGACGCGGCGACCTGGCCGCGCGCGATGACCGTCTCGGCGAGGACCTTCTCCTGGACGGATGCGGTCAGGACGCTCGGCGGTGGCGGGCGGGTGTCGGCGGCGGCCTGGGCCGGTGACTTGATGAACGTCGCGGCGGCGGCCCCCACACCGGTGAACGCCAGCGAGCCGACGACCACGGCGATCAGCGCGCGGCGCCGACGGGCGAGCCCGCCCCCGCCGCCGCCCGCGCGTCTGTTCGGCGTCCGCTCCTCACGCATGCGACGCCTCACCCGCCCGAGACGATCTTCGAGGCGTTGCGCACGGCGGCGTCGATCTTGTGCCGCTCGGCCGTGAGCTCCTCGGCGTGGTCGTCGATGGCCTTCTTCTGGAGCGCCGATTCGGCCTGGTACCAGATCCACGCGACATGGGTCTTCCGCCGGCAGCGGATGTCGGCGGTGGCTGTGGCGATCTCTTCCGGACTGACCTGCGGGCCGCCGAACCTGGGGTCGTCGCTCGCGTCCAGCGGTTCCTTGTAGTCGTAGCCGCTGTGCTTCATGCACGACGACCACTTGGCGAACGCCGTGACGACCGCGGGGTCCTGCTTGGATTTCACGAAGGCGGCGTTGGCCAGGCCGAGCGCGGTACGTGCCTGGACCGCGGTCGCGTCGATCTTCCGGTTCGCCTCGCCGACGCAGCCGCCCTCGGGAACCTTCTTCCCGTCGATGTGCGCGGCCCGGCCGTCGAGGACGCGGGCCTGCGGCCCGTTCGGCGCGGCGCCGTCCACGGCGCCCTTCCTCATCGCGGCGTCGTAGGCCGCCTGTTCCTTGGCGTCGGGCTTGTAGCCGCGCTCCTTGGCCAGGGCCATGTCGTGGATGCCGTACCGCCAGTCGGTCAGCGTCTTCGGGCCGACCTTCGGCAGGTCGGGCGCGGGCGTCCACGTGAACCCGAAGCCCTTCATGCAGTCGCCGACCAGGATCTTCTTCGCCTGCGCGAGCTGTCCCTGCTCCTGCTCCGTCGGCATGTAGGACTGAAGCGGCAGGACCCAGTCCTGTGGGTCGGCGGAGTCGGCCGGAGCGGGCTCCGCTCCCGGGGACGTCGCCGAGGACGAGCAGCCGGTGAGCAGACACATGACCGCGACGGCAGCGACGAGCGTTCCTGAATAACGTACGTACATGAGAGCTTCGGGCTTTCCGTGCTCGGCGTGGCTAAAGGTTCACCCACTTGAAAGACGCGTTGTTGTTGTACGTCGCGTCGAGCTTGTTCACGTTGCCCCAGACGTAGTCGGCGGCACCCTTGTAGCCGCTGTTGTAATAGAGCACGCCGGTGTACGTGGAATGGGTGTTGCGGGCCGATGCCGCGTTGTTCTTCACGTGCTGGCCCTTGCCGCTGCTGCGGAATCCGCAGTACTTGAGCGGGCTGCGGCTCGTACCGTCCTCGACGGCGTCGAAGTCGTAGACGGCGTAACCGATGTTTCGGTAGTCGCCCGCCAGGTCGGAGTTGTAGAAGATCCGGAACTTGAACGTGTTGGACGAGTCGTAGTTGCAGCCGAACCAGTAGTTGTTGTAGTCGCCGCTGGCGGCCGAGGCCGGGGTTGCCGCCATGCAGACGCCGATCGCCGCGGTCAGGGCGGCGGCCGTCGCGGCCTTCTTGAGATGACGCATATCGAACTCCTGATGAGATGGCGGGCATGCCGAACGAGCACGCGAAGAACACATGCCGAAATTCCATACCGAAACGCCATGCCGAAGGACATGGGCGCCCAGGGCACGGGGACAGGCATGGAAACGGGCAGGGAAAAGCCCGATGGATGAGAACGTGGTGAGGAAAGAGCGCGTCCGAGATCAGAACGCGATGAGATCAACGCACGGCAAGGTCAGCCGTCGTCGCAGCCATGAAGACAGGCGCGGCACACAGACACAGACATGATGAGTCCCCCCGGGAATTCTGTATCGACACAGAGTCTCCAGCCTCGGGGAGGGTCAGGGCCCCGAAAAGTGAAGACGGGCGGGACTTTAACCACTCAATTCCGCACAGGCAACACCAAGGCCCCGCACAGCCACCCGCGGACAGCGTCAGGACGCGGCCGCCATGTCTGATCACCTCAGGTTTTCAGCCATAAAGCCTGGATTGGTACCTCTTTGCGGTATCACCCTCCGTCACCACCATCGCGATGTGACATGTGACACGCCTCCGGACGCCCGCCCGGCCAGGTGAACAAGACATGTACGCGTATGGAACCCATAACCCCTGGCGACCCTCTTCCCAGGTGATCAACACCTGAAAAGAGGCGTCACCGTGCCGATCAGACCTGTCCCTGCCCCGGCCGAGGCCGGCCCCCGCCCCTCCCGCCGCACCCTGCTGCGCTCGGGAGCCGCCACAGCGGCCGCGCTCACCGCCGCAGGCACCCTCAGCGCCTGCTCCCGCACCGCCCCCGCGCCGACGCGCACCGCCCTGCCCTCCCCCGCCACCGGTCTGCCCGCCGCCCGCTCCGGCCGTGCGCTGCTGCTGCAGGTTCTCGCCCACCCGGACGACGACCTGTACTTCATGAACCCGGACACCCAGCTCGCGCTCGACGCCGGCACGCCCGTGGTCTGCGTCTACGTCACCGCGGGCGAGTCCAACGGCATGAACAAGACGCCGACCGACCGCCACCCCGCCCCCGACAAGGCCGCCTACTCCGCCGCCCGCCACCAGGGCCTGCGCCAGTCCTACGCCCTCCAGGTCGGGCTGCCCCTCTTCACGCCCTGGGAGCAGGGGGTCATCCGGTTCCGCAACGGGCAGCGAGCCGAGATCAACACGCTCGAACACCAGGGCCGCCGCGTCGAGTTGATACACCTCGACGTCGCCATGCACGGCACCCCGGCACGTCATGTGGGCACCCCGACCCTGTGGGGCCACGCCGGGGTCGTCCTGCGCACGGTCGTGCCCGAGGGATCGCCGTTGCGTACCGTCCAGACGTACACCTACGACTCCCTGGTCGAGGTGCTCGTGGAGCTCTTCGAGCGGTACCGGCCCACGCTCGTGCACACCATGGACCCGGACCCCGACATCCAGCACAGCGACCACCGCACGCGGATCCGCGACAGCGAGCAGCGCGGCTACTCCGACCACCGCGACCACACCGCTGTCGGCTGCTTCACCTGGGCCGCGCTGATCCGCTGGGCGGACCGGGCCAAGGGCGGGCCGCCGCCCTTCGTGGCCACCGCCTTCCGCGGCTACTACAACCACCACTGGCCCAAGAACCTCCCGCCGCTGGTGCTCGACCAGAAGGCCGCCCACCTCGTCCCCTACGGCGCCGCCCCCGACTGGCAGTGCGGCAACCCGGCGGGCTGCGGCGACTACAACGTCGGCGGCGGACGCCCGCTCCGCAGCCGCAAGGGCTGGGTCCGCGCCACCCACCACCGCTACCCCGGCCCCCGCCTCGCGCTCGCCACCGGTCACGACGGCCGTGTCACCGCGTACGGGGTCCTGGGCCTGCGCGCCGTCCGGTACGAGGAAAAGGGTGACAACGGCGGCTTCGCCGACCCGGTCGACCTGGGCGGCGGCCCGCTCGCCCCGATTCTCGGCCAGGCCGGCCTCCCCGACGGCCGCCACCTGGTCTTCGGCCTGCGCCTCTCCTCGGTCGAGGGCAGGGGCGGGCCCGACCTGCGCGAGATCGTGGTCCTGGAACAGCGCTCCCCCGGCCGGTACGGCGCCTGGCAGGGCCTGGGCAATCCGGAGTCCGGCCAGGACCGCGGCCGCCGCATCGGCGTCCCGGTCGCCGTCACCGCCCCCGACGGCCGTGTCCACCTCTTCGTACGCAACGCGGGCAAGGGCATCAGCACGCGCGTGCGCGACCGCTCCTCCGGCGCCTGGTCCCCGTGGCGCGACCTCGGCGGCGGTCCGGTGCAGGACGGCCTGACGGCGGTGGTCGGCGGCGACGGGCAGGTGCACGTGTACGCCCCCGGCCGCGACACGGTCCACCACTGGACGCCGCAGGGCCCGACCCCGCCGACCGGCCTGCCCACCCCGGCCGGGGCCGTGGCCGTCGCGGACGGCCGCCTCTACTACCGTCCGCCGGCCTCCGACCGGCTCGTGGCCACCGGCGGCAAGAGCGTCACCTTCCCGGGCTACGGGCCGGTGGCCGCCGCGGGCCCGTACCTGTTGGGCCGCGACACGCACGGCCGGGTCCAGCTCCTGGAAGGCGGGCACATCACCCTCCTGTCCGGAGTCCCGTCCGACCCGGACCTGCCGTCGCTGCTGGTGACGGCGGACGGCCCGGTCGCCGCGGGCCTGTCGCCCGACGCCCGGCCGTGGCTGTGGCGCGGCGGGCGGGCCAAGGCATGAGAAGCGCCCGCGCCGCCTCCCGCTGACCCTCGGGCCGCCCAGCCCGAGCCCGGGTCACCCAGCCCCGAGCTCCGGGCCGCCACCCGTCTCCGTACCCGCCCGCACACCGTCCGTGTGCGGGTGTCAGGTGCGTAGGTCACTTTGACGGGGCCGGGGCGTGTTCTTTGTCCGCCTTTACCGCAACCGGGCCTGCCGGAGCGCCCTACCTTTACCGAAACCCGACACGTTCGGGTTTCGGACACGGGCCCCCGGAAGCGACGTCCCCCTCCCCCCTCCGGGCCCGGTCGGCACCGCCGCGCGGCCGAAGACCGCGCGGTCCGGTGGTCCGGCGGAAAGGATCAGCATGGCTCAGGACGGCGTCCTCGGCACCATCGAGGACAAGATCAACTCTCTCTTCGACCCGCTCGCGAAGGGCCTCGGCGATTTCGTCTTCGCCGACGTCACCGTCTTCGGAATCACCTTTCCCTGGATCGTGGCCTGGCTGGTCGTGGCCGGCGCGGTCTTCACTCTCTACTTCGGCTTCATCCAGTTCCGCAGCATCAAGCTGTCGTTGAACCTGCTGCGGGGCCGCTACAGCCGTGACGACGACCCGGGCGAGATCACCCACTTCCAGGCGCTGTCCTCCGCGCTGTCCGGCACGGTCGGCCTGGGCAACATCGCGGGTGTCGGCGTCGCCATCACCATCGGCGGGGCCGGTGCCACGTTCTGGATGGTGCTGTGCGGGCTGCTCGGCATGGCGTCGAAGTTCGTGGAGTGCACGCTCGGTGTGCGCTACCGCGACCAGCACGCGGACGGGTCGTTCTCCGGCGGGCCGATGAAGTACCTGAGCAAGGGCCTCGCCGAGCGGCTGCCCGGCCGGGGCGGCGCTCTCCTCGGCAAGGTGCTCGCCGGGCTCGCGGCCGTCATGGTCCTGTTGTTCGGCATCGGCGGCGGCAACATGTTCCAGGCCAACCAGACCGTCACCCAGATCCGCAATGTGACCGGCGGCGCCGACGGCGCGCTCGGCGGCAGCGGTTCCGCCCTGATCATGGGCGTCGTCCTGGCTCTCGTCGTCGGCGCGGTGATCATCGGAGGCATCAGGTCGATCGGCAAGGTCGCCAGCCGCCTGGTGCCGGGCATGGCCGTCCTCTACGTCGGCGCCTGCCTGATCGTCATCTTCGCCAACCTCGCCTCGGTGCCCGCCGCGTTCGGTTCGATCTTCCACGAGGCGTTCACCGGCCAGGGCGTGGTCGGCGGTGTCGTCGGCGCGCTGATCGTCGGCTTCACCCGCGCCGCCTTCTCCAACGAGGCGGGCCTCGGCTCGGCGCCGATCGCGCACTCCGCGGTGAAGACCCGCTACCCGGTGACCGAGGGGCTGGTCGCGCTGATCGGCCCGTTCATCGACACGGTCGTCGTGTGCACCATGACCGCCCTGACCATCGTCATCGCCGACAGCGGCTTCTGGAACCACGCCAAGGCCCAGTACGCGGCGAACGGCACCAAGGCCGACGGCGTCACCGTCACCTCCTCGGCCTTCGAGACCGTGCTGCCCTGGTTCCCGAAGGTGCTCACCGTCGCCGTCCTCCTCTTCGCCGTCTCGACCATGATCACCTGGTCGTACTACGGCCAGAAGGCGTGGATCCACCTGTTCGGCAAGACCAGGACCAGCGAGCGCGTCTACCAGGTGATCTTCTGCCTGTTCATCGTGATCGGCGCGGTGCTCACCTTCGGCAGCGTGCTCGACTTCACCGACGCGGTGCTGTTCCTCCTGGCGCTCGTCAACATCATCGGCCTCTACCTGCTCGCCCCGTACGTCAAGCAGGAGCTCGCCCGCTTCAAGGCGGCGCTGGCCTCCGGCGACGTCGCGCCGAAGGGGGAGGGCGCCGAAGAACCGCGCGTCCCGGTGCCCGCCACCACCGAGGAAGCCCTGTAGTCCGCGGTCCGCACTCCGCACTGCGCGGTGCGGCCCCTCTCGCAGGGCGTTGCCCGTGCCGCTACCCGCGCGGCACGGGCAACGCCCTTGTTTCCAGCAGTAGTTGGAGATGTGCGAACAGGCACTGGCGCGCGTCGGTGAGATCGATCCCGCCCACGGTCTCCGCACGCTTCAGCCGGTAGCGCAGGGTGTTGGTGTGTACGTGCAGGAGCCGCGCGGCCGCCCGCGTGTTGCACTGCGCGGCGAAGTAGGCGAGCACGGACGGTACGAGCCCGGAGTCGTGCTCCTCGTCGTGGGCGAGCAGCGCCGTGATCCGCGGGTCGCGCAGCTTCGGGTGCCGCGCGAGCAGGGCGAGGACGTCACCGACGAGCACCTCGGACCGGACGTCGTCGATGGTGGCGACACTCCGCTCCCCGCGGGCGGCGATGATGTCGAGCACCCGGTCGGCCTCGCTCTTGGACTCGGCGATCGTGTCGAGACCCTCGGCCACCGAGCCGACGGCCGCGCACGCCTCCAGCCGCAGCCGCTGCCCGGCCGTGCGTACGATCTCCTGCGCCAGACCCGTCACGGCCGCCGCACCCGCACCCGCACCCGCACCCGCACCCGACTGTTCCGGCAGCCCCGGCAGCAGCATGTACACGCGGGAGCCGGTGCCCGCCACCAGCGCGCGGCGCCGGAACGCGGCGGCGTGCACGGAGACCAGGTGCGTCAGCTCCGCCCTGCGCAGTTCGAAGGCGGGCCGTCCGGCCTCCCCGCCGCCGGCGGTGTCCCGCAGCGCGAACGCGACGACCACCGCCGGTTTCGTCAGGTCGGCACCGATGCGGGCGGCGAAGGTGCGCGGGTCGACATGGCCCTCCAGCATCCGGGTGAGCAGCGCCTCCTCCAGGTCCACGGGCCCGCCCGTACGGTGCCGCACGAGCAGCAGGGCCGCGGTGCGGGCGGCGCCGATCAGCGCGCTCTCGGCGGTGTCGGCCAGCTTCTCCCGGCCTTCCTGCACCCAGATGGAGCCGAGCAACTGCTCGTCGATACGGATGCCGATGGCCAGGCGGCGCCGGATGCCGCGCTGCGGGTTCGCGTCGACGTGCACCACCTGGTTCCCGGCGCGCAGCTGCTCGTACACACCCCACTGGCGCAGCAGCGCGAGGAAGGGGGCGGGCCCCTCCCTGCCGAGGATCGAACGGCGGCGCAGCTCGTCGACCTCGTCGTCGGAGCGGGAGTAGGCCAGGACGCGGTTGGCGCTGTCCTCGATGGTGACGATGCCGCCGGTGAGCGCGGCGACGGTCTCCGCGAGCGCGAACAGATCGGCGGGCTGCCCGGCCTCCGGGCCGGGACCGGCCCAGCGGGCGTCCGCGAGCACTTCTCTGACGTGGGCGTCGATCCCGGTCCAGGGCCGGTCGGGGCGAACGCCGAGGACGACCACGCCCGTGTCGTCGGCGAGGTCCTTCAGGGCCTGCCGGTCCTCGTCCGGGGCCTGCGGGTCGACCTTGACCGCCACGGCCGCCGCGCCCCGGTGCGCCGCGGCGCGGGCCAGGCGCAGCGCCCGGCGGCCGCGCGCGCCGATGACGAGCACCAGGTCCGCGTGGTACGTCTCCGCTTCCTCGTCGGCGTCCAGGATCGCCACGCCGCTGATCTCGGCGTCGAGCCCGCCGGGCGCGGCGACCAGGTCGATGACCGGCTCGCCGAGCGCGAGCAGCAGCTGTCGCATGCCCGCACCGGCGGGCGCCGTCTCGTCCACGCTGAGCACCCGAACCCGCCTCGCGGCTCCTGTGTGCGGACCGCGGTCGCAATCCATGACATACGGCACGAACGCCGTATGTCACAAACCTACAGAATCCGTCCCGCGGCCGGAAGGCCACGGCTCCCGTCAGGTGCGGGTGACCGTCCCGCACACGCCGGGCCCCTCCTTCTTCTGCTCCTCCTCCAGGGTCTTGCTCCGGTCGTACGGGTCACTGGCCGGGCCGGTGGCCGGTGCGCCGCTGGGCTGGCCGGGGAAGGCGGGGTGGTAGTAGCCGTCGTAGATCTCGCACTCGCTGTTGTAGGCGTCGCTGTCGTACGTCTGGAGCAACAGCGTGCCCCGGGTGACGTCCCACTTGCGCGGGTCCGCCAGAGAGAAGGTCTCCTCCCGGCGGACGGTCGTCCGCTCCACGTGATCGGACGCGTCCGTGCCGCTGCCGGCCCGCACCAGGGGGTAGACGAAGCTGTAGTCGGCGTGCACGAGCACCTCGGCCCGTCCGGCGGAGAAGGTCATGTGACCGCGCACCTTGATCACCTTGCCCGCGAGGGCCACCTGGGCCGGGTCGAAGCGGCTGACCAGCTCGGTCGGATCGTGAGCACGGCTCGGGGAACGCAGCGAACGGCGGAGCCTGCTCAGCGAGTGCGGCTGCTTCGGGTCGAGCAGGGCCATGGCCTTGGTGGGCGTGCCGCCGCGCAGCACGGCCGGGTTCAGGTTGGTGTCGACCAGGAACTCCTTGGTCAGACGCAGGGCGCGCGCCACGTCCCGCTCGGTCATCCCGCCCACCGCCTTCGCGGCGGGGAGCTGGATGGCGTCGGCGCCGTCGGCCCACCGCGCGGCGGGCGAGCCCAGGAACGGGTGCGCGCGCGTCGGCTCCGATGCCGCCTGGTCCGCGGTGCCGGGCGCGCTGGAGGGCAGCGCCGTCTCGGCGGGCAGCGGCGACGGGCTGGACGTGGGGCCGTCGGCGGTGTCCGCCGCCGCTGCCGTGTCATGGCCGGGCAGCCGGTCCGTCACCAGCGAGGGCCGCACCGCCACGACGGCGACGGCCACGGCGAGCAGCACGAGGGCGGCGGAGCGCACGTTCCGGCGCCGGCCGGCCTTCCCGTTCATCTCCTGCCAGGCCGGTCCGGTGCGCCACCCCGGCGGGGTGCCGTCGGGAACGGCCTTCAGCTTCGGCTTGCGTCCCCACCGCCGGTGTGGCTTCCGCGCCGCTTCGGACGCCGCCGCCTCGTCCTGCTCGCGCAGCCGACGGGCGACCAGCCGGGCTCGCGCGGAGGGCTCCTTGGGGGCGCCCCTGCCGCCCTCCTCCATGGCGTCCCGCTGAAACGCCTCCCACTGCTCGTCGGAGATCCCCGAGATGTCGGGGACCTCGGGAACCCCGGGGGCCCCGGAGGTCTCAGGGGCCGAGGACTCGCCCTCCGGCCGCTCGTCGGGCCGCTCGGGAGGTGGAACGGTACTCAAGGCTCGCCTCTCGTCAACGGAACGGGCGACCCACCACCGGCCGACCGCACCACGAGCCTCACGGCCTCACACTTCGCGGCCCCGCAGGCGAACTCTCCGTACGAACGGGCGCGGCAACCCGGCCCCCCGGACACCTGCACAACACGTCGGGGCATTGTGTCGCGGGGGCCGCCCGAGTCGGTACGGCACGGCCTGATCCGTGATCTTCCTGGTACGGGGCCGACACCGGGTAGGTGACGGAGGCGGCCACCAGGCCGCCCGGCGTCGGCGCGCGGTCTGAGAGAATCGGCGGCATGACGACCACCGCGCCTCTCCTCGAGACGATCCTGTCCGTGCAGGCCCGCGAGGAGTACCGGGCCCTCACCGACGACCAGGCTTCGGTCATAGACCGCGCTCTGGGCATGCTCGCCCGCGACCCACAGGCGCGTGGAACGGTCGACGAGGGGCAGGGCGCCCGGCGGGCGTTCGTCTCCCAGGAGCTCCAGATCCGCTACGGCACCCACGATCGGTACCTGGTCATCGCCGAGATCATCGTCACTGGTGGCACGTTCCTCCTCGGCGGCGCCGCGTGACGATGACGCCTGCCGCGGAGAAGCGGCTCAGGCGTGCCGAGGAACGCGCGAACGCGGCAGTGGTCCAGCGCATGACGCTCGCCGAGCAGATCGCCGATCTGACTGGCGACTAGATCGCCGATCTGACCGGCGACTAGAGCGTCTGCAGTGCCGCCGAGTCACGGCTTCGGGCGTACGCCACGAAGGGTGACCACGCCGCGCCGGTCACGGTGCGTACGAAACGGACCGCGCCCAGGCCACGCCGCCCGTTCCACTCCGCCGCCTCGGGCGACAGCCCCGCTCATCGTGCCCACCCTCGGGATCGCCGAAGTGGCGCATCTGGCAGAGCGCCGCCTCGGGACCGGTGCGTGCCGAGACGCGGTGGACCAAAAGCGTTTCGGCACGGTCCGCCCCACGCACGCACCCGGGTTCACCCTGCTGCCCCGAGTGGGCTCCACCGCGTCGTGCCATACGAAAAGGCCCGCACGACCGAAGTCGTGCGGGCCCTCTCAGAGCTCCCAGCCCCTACGGGCTACGAGACACCAGGCATCAAGCCCAGCAAGCAAGCGCGAAGCTTACTTGTTGATCTTGGTGACCTGGCCGGCGCCGACGGTCCGGCCACCCTCACGGATGGCGAACTTCAGGCCCTCTTCCATGGCGACCGGCTGGATCAGCTCGACGGTCATCTCGGTGTTGTCACCGGGCATGACCATCTCGGTGCCCTCGGGGAGGGTCACAACGCCCGTCACGTCCGTCGTACGGAAGTAGAACTGCGGACGGTAGTTGTTGAAGAACGGCGTGTGGCGGCCACCCTCGTCCTTGGACAGGATGTAGGCATGGGCCTCGAACTCGGTGTGCGGGGTGACCGAGCCCGGCTTGATGATGACCTGGCCGCGCTCGACGTCCTCGCGCTTGATGCCGCGGAGCAGCAGACCGACGTTCTCACCGGCCTGGCCCTCGTCGAGCAGCTTGCGGAACATCTCGATGCCGGTGACCGTGGTGGAGGTCTTCTCCGGCTTGATGCCGATGATGTCGACGGTCTCGTTGACCTTGAGGACACCACGCTCGATACGGCCGGTGACGACCGTACCGCGACCGGTGATGGTGAAGACGTCCTCGATCGGCATCAGGAACGGCTTGTCGACGTCGCGCTCCGGCTCCGGGATCGCGGTGTCGACGGCGGCCATCAGGTCCAGGACCGACTGGCCCCACTCCTTGTCGCCCTCGAGCGCCTTGAGCGCCGAGACCTTGACGACCGGAACGTCGTCGCCCGGGAACTCGTACTCGGAGAGGAGCTCACGGACCTCGAGCTCGACGAGCTCCAGGATCTCCTCGTCGTCCACCATGTCGGCCTTGTTCAGGGCGACGACGATGTACGGAACGCCGACCTGGCGGGCCAGGAGCACGTGCTCCTTGGTCTGCGGCATCGGGCCGTCGGTGGCGGCGACCACGAGGATGGCGCCGTCCATCTGCGCGGCACCCGTGATCATGTTCTTGATGTAGTCCGCGTGACCGGGGCAGTCGACGTGGGCGTAGTGACGCGTCTCGGTCTGGTACTCGACGTGCGCGATGGAGATGGTGATACCGCGCTGGCGCTCCTCGGGCGCCTTGTCGATCATGTCGAAGGCCGAGGCCTCGTTCAGGTCCGGGTACGCGTCGTGCAGCACCTTGGTAATGGCGGCCGTGAGGGTCGTCTTACCGTGGTCGATGTGACCGATGGTGCCGATGTTGACGTGGGGCTTAGTCCGCTCGAACTTCGCCTTCGCCACTGGGTCCTCCTGTGGAGTGGTTCTGGTACGCCTTACTCATCGGCGCCAGGTGATCTTTGCTGGACTGCTTTCCCCGGGGGGACAACCCCCGGACCCCCGGCCGGAAAGGACCAGGGATGCCGGGTCCGGCCGGAAGGCTTTCACGAGGAAAGCTGAGAGCCCGCCCGCCGAGGCTTCCGCGGGGAAATCCCGGCGGACGGGGTCAAGCCTAATGCGTGCAACCCGGAGGGTTACTCGCCCTTGGCCTTCGCGATGATCTCCTCGGCGACGTTCCGCGGAACCTCGGCGTAGGAGTCGAACTGCATCGAGTAGCTTGCGCGACCCGACGTCTTGCTGCGGAGGTCTCCGACGTAGCCGAACATCTCCGAGAGCGGGACCAGGCCCTTGACGACCCGGGCACCCATCCGCTCCTCCATGGCCTGAACCTGGCCACGGCGGGAGTTGATGTCACCGATGACCTCGCCCATGTAGTCCTCGGGCGTGGTGACCTCGACGGCCATCATCGGCTCGAGCAGCACGGGCTTGGCCTTGCGGGCGGCCTCCTTGAACGCCTGCGAACCGGCGATCTTGAAGGCGAGCTCGGAGGAGTCGACCTCGTGGTAGGCACCGTCGAGCAGCGTGACGCGCACGCCGGTCATCTCGTAACCGGCGAGGATGCCGAACTGCATGGCCTCCTGCGCACCCGCGTCCACCGAAGGGATGTACTCCTTCGGGATACGGCCACCGGTGACCTTGTTCACGAACTCGTACGAGGCGTCGCCGCCCTCGATCGGCTCGATCGAGATCTGCACCTTGGCGAACTGACCGGTACCACCGGTCTGCTTCTTGTGCGTGAAGTCGATCTTCTCGACCGCCTGGCGGATCGTCTCGCGGTACGCGACCTGCGGCTTGCCGACGTTGGCCTCGACCTTGAACTCGCGCTTCATGCGGTCGACGAGAACGTCCAGGTGGAGCTCGCCCATACCACCGATGATGGTCTGGCCGGTCTCCTCGTCCGAGTGAACCTGGAAGGAGGGGTCCTCCTCCGCGAGACGCTGGATGGCGACACCCAGCTTCTCCTGGTCACCCTTGGACTTGGGCTCGATGGCGACCTGGATGACCGGCGCCGGGAAGTCCATGGACTCCAGGATCACCGGGTTCTTCTCGTCGCACAGCGTCTCACCGGTGGTGGTCTGCTTCAGGCCCATGACGGCGACGATGTCGCCGGCGCCCACCGACTCGATCTCCTCACGCTTGTTGGCGTGCATACGGTAGATCTTGCCGATGCGCTCCTTCTTGCCCTTGACGGAGTTCAGCACGGCGGTGCCGGACTCCAGGCGGCCGGAGTACACCCGGATGAAGGTGAGCTTGCCGAGGTGCGGGTCGCTCGCGATCTTGAACGCGAGGGCCGACAGCGGCTCGTCCTCCGACGGCTTGCGCTTGACGACCTCCTCCGGGTCCTTGACGTCGTGGCCCTCGATGGCCTCGACGTCGAGCGGAGTCGGCAGGTAGCGCACGACCGCGTCGAGCAGGGGCTGGACGCCCTTGTTCTTGAACGCGGTGCCGCAGAACACCGGGGTGACGGTGGTGTCCGAGGACTTGCCGGACGCGATGGTGATACGACGGATCGCGGCGTACAGCTGCTCCTCGGACGGCTCCTCGCCCTCCAGGTACAGCTCCATGATCTCTTCGTCGTTCTCCGCGACGGCCTCAAGGAGCTTGCCGTGCCATTCGTCGGCGGCCTCCTTGTGCGTGTCGGGGATCTCGACGGTGTCGTACATCTCGCCCTTGGTCGCCTCGGCGGACCACACGAGCGCCTTCATGCGGACCAGGTCCACGACGCCCTTGAAGTCGGCCTCGGCGCCGATCGGGAGCTGCATGACGAGCGGCTGGGCACCCAGGCGGTCCGAGATCATGTCCACGCAGCGGTGGAACTCGGCGCCGGTACGGTCCAGCTTGTTGACGAAGCAGATGCGCGGGACGCCGTAACGGTCGGCCTGACGCCACACCGTCTCGGACTGGGGCTCGACACCGGCAACACCGTCGAACACCGTCACAGCACCGTCGAGCACACGCAGGGAGCGC
Organism: Streptomyces beihaiensis; assembly: GCF_026274175.1. Lineage (GTDB taxonomy): Bacteria > Actinomycetota > Actinomycetes > Streptomycetales > Streptomycetaceae > Streptomyces > Streptomyces beihaiensis. Next base: position 38,431 of record NZ_JAPHNL010000248.1, on the reverse strand, counting down.
TCCACCTCGACGGTGAAGTCGACGTGCCCGGGGGTGTCGATGATGTTGATGGTGTAGTCGTTGTTGTCGAGCGGCCAGTGGCAGGTGGTGGCAGCAGACGTGATCGTGATGCCACGCTCCTGCTCCTGCTCCATCCAGTCCATCGTGGCGGCGCCGTCGTGGACCTCACCGATCTTGTACGAGACACCGGTGTAGAACAGGATCCGCTCGGTGGTGGTCGTCTTGCCCGCGTCGATGTGGGCCATGATGCCGATGTTGCGCACCTTGGCCAGGTCAAGCGAAGTGGTAGCCATAAGGCTTCAGTCTTCTCTCGGTCTCGATGTGGGTTGCGACTACCAGCGGTAGTGCGCGAAGGCCTTGTTGGACTCGGCCATCTTGTGCGTGTCCTCGCGCTTCTTGACGGCAGCGCCGAGGCCGTTGGAGGCGTCGAGCAGCTCGTTCATCAGACGCTCGGTCATCGTCTTCTCGCGACGGGCGCGCGAGTAGCCGACGAGCCAGCGGAGCGCGAGGGTGTTGGCGCGGCCGGGCTTGACCTCGACCGGAACCTGGTAGGTCGCGCCACCGACACGGCGGGACTTGACCTCAAGGGTCGGCTTGATGTTCTCCAGCGCGCGCTTCAGCGTGATGACCGGGTCGTTGCCCGACTTCTCACGCAGGCCCTCCATGGCGCCGTAGACGATGCGCTCGGCGGTGGAGCGCTTGCCGTTCAGCAGCACCTTGTTGATGAGGGAGGTCACCAGAGGAGAACCGTAGACCGGGTCGATGATGACCGGGCGCTTCGGGGCGGGGCCCTTACGAGGCATTCTTACTTCTCCTTCTTGGCGCCGTAGCGGCTGCGGGCCTGCTTGCGGTTCTTGACACCCTGGGTGTCGAGCGAACCGCGGATGATCTTGTAGCGAACACCAGGCAGGTCCTTCACACGGCCGCCGCGCACGAGCACGATGGAGTGCTCCTGCAGGTTGTGTCCCTCACCCGGAATGTAGGCCGTGACCTCGATCCCGGAGGTCAGACGCACACGCGCGACCTTCCGCAGGGCCGAGTTCGGCTTCTTCGGGGTGGTCGTGAACACACGCGTGCAGACGCCACGACGCTGAGGGGAACCCTCGAGTGCGGGCGTCTTGTTCTTCTCGACCTTGTCCTGCCGGCCCTTGCGGACCAGCTGCTGGATCGTAGGCACTACTTCTCCGGTTTCTGTGTGCCGAGTAGTAAAGCTAACCTGGAACGTCGCCGACCCACGCGGTCGGGTGTGTCGAATCCGTCAGGCCCCTGCCGCAGGGCGGAAAGGAGACAGGCTCGGATTGCGGTGGCCGGTCACGGCCCACTGTGCGGTTTGAAGGCACGCACGCGAGCCAAGGCACACCCCAGGCACAAGGTCTGAGCGTACCCAGCCCGTCGACTCCGGTCAAAACGAATACAAGGAAGACAAGCGACGAGGTGGCCCGGCCCCTCCTGCCTGCCTACCTGGGCGAAGGGGCGGGGCCACCGTCGTGGGGCTTGTCGATCTTGTCGGCCTTGTCGGCCTGCCGGGGCTGCCGGGGCTGCCGGGGCTGCCGGGGCTGCCGGGGCTGCCGGGGCTGCCGGGGCTGCCGGGGCTGCCGGGGCTGCCGGGGCTGTTTATCTGATCGGGCGCGTCGACCTCGTCGGTCTCGCCGACCTCGTCAGTCTCGCCGACCTCGTCGGTGTCGTCGGTCTCGTCGGTGTCGTCGGTCTCGTCGCTCTCGCCGATCGCGTCGACCTCGCCGGTTCAGCCGCGCAGTGTCGCCGGGGCGGTGCGGGGGCGGGCGGACCGCTCGGCCGCGAAGACGTCCTCCAGACGGAAGAGCTGGGCGCGGCCCGCCTTGCCCGCCGGGGCGAGGCGGCCGAGCTGGACCCATTTACGGATGGTGGCGGGAGCGACACCGGCCTCCGCGGCGGCGAGCGGGCCCGGGATGAGGGTCGGCGCCAGCACGTGCGACGCCACACCGTCCCTCGCTCGTGCGGTTCGGCGGGGTTCGTCGGTCCCGCGGGTCGTGTCGGGTCGGCGGGTGTCGGGTCGGTCGGTGCCGTCTCGGCGGGCTCCGTCGGGTCGGCGGGTCGCGTCGGTTCGGCGGGGTTCGTCGGCTCCGGCGGGCCCACCGGGTCCACCGGGCCCACCGGGTCGGTCGGATCCACCGGGTCGGTCGGATCCACCGGGTCGGTCGGGTCCACCGGGTCCGCTCATCGTCCGTCCTCCACGTCGCCCGCCGTACGCTCCCACGCACCCTCGTCCCAGCTGTGCCGGTAGGCGGGGTCGTCGTGGCAGCCGCACAGCTGGTCCGTGCAGCGGCAGGCCGGGTTGACGCACAGCACCGCGCCGCGGTCGGGAAACGCCCGCAGCGAGACCGACGCGCACCACGGGCAGCGGCCCGACACTCGTACGACCGTCTCGGTGTCACCGAGCGCGCGGGAGCAGCGGCGGGCCATGCGGTGCGTCTCGTCACGGACGTGCGCGGCCAGGACGGGGTCGGCGGCGACGCGGTCGAGCAGGTCCGCGATCCGGCGCAACCGCTCGGCCACCGGCGCCCGGCGGGCGCGCGGCAGACCGAGCCGGTCCCGGACGGCCTCCTCCAGTTCGATCACACCGTCGGTGATGTCCCGGATGGTGTCGGAGATGTGCAGGCGCAGCGGGGCCGCGCTGTGACCGGGGACGGCCAGGCCGTACCGCTGCTGGAGGAGCAGCGCCTCGGCGCGTTCCTCGCGGATCCGCTCGGCGAGGTCGGCGGGGGCCTGGGCGGCGGGCCGGCGGGACGGGGCGGTGGTGCGACCGGGGACGAGCTCGGCGGACAGCTCCGGGAACTGCTGGATCAAGGTGGCGATCCAGAGAGCCGCGTGGGTGGTCGGGGCCATGGCGTCGGTCGTCGGGTGGTGCTCAGGCAACGGATCCTCCCGGAGCGGCCGGGCGCGGCGCGGCCACCGTGAGCGAACGATCAGGCGTGGGCACGGGACGGCCGGAGCGCCACAGGCGGCCCCCGCAGACGCCGTCGAACCAGCTCTCGGCCGGGGCGACGGCCTCCTCGCACGCCTGCCGCACCGCGCAGCGGGCGCAGGCACGCAGAGCGGGGGCGGCTTCCTTGGGCTTCTTGGAGAAGACGACCTTCGGAGGAAGCCCCGCACAGGCGGCCGCGGACCGCCAGGCCGCCGCAGGGGACGGCCAGGCCGCCGAAGACAGTGGTGGTGATGAGAAGGGACCGGCTGATGACACGAGGTCTCCCTGTCTGGCACATCGCCGGCACATCCCTGATGCGTCGTTGGCGCATCAGGTGCATCGCTGACGTGCCTGCCTGTGCCTGTTCGAAAGCGAGCGCCCACAGACTGACAGATTGCGCGCGCGCACGCAATGAAGTTGCGATCACCAACCCTCCCCATTAATTGCGCAGCAGCACGTAATACCGCGCGCGCAAGCAAGCTAAACTTGGCCTCCCCCCCAGAGGAAGAGAGCCCCCATGACCAGTCAGGGCCTGGACGCCTTCGCCGCGTGGGTCGAAGACCTGATGCGCGCGGGCGGATACGACATCGACAGCCCGCGCGGCGGCGGAAAGTCACGCATCGCGGACGAGGCGGGCGTACATCGCGCCGCCGTCACCCGGCTGTTGCAGCGCCAGAGCATGCCGGACCTCGAAACCACGCGCCGGCTCGCGCGCGTGCTCGGCGTACCGGTGCGCGAGATGCTCATCCGCTCCGGACGCCTGACCGCGGAGGAACTGGCGGACCCCCGCGGACACCTCTCGGCGCCGCCCCCCGGCGCGGAGTTCGGCCGCCGCCCCACACTGGAGGAGGTCGCGGAACTCCTCGGCGTGCCCGCCGACCGGCGGGAGATGTTCGTACGGGTGGTGGAGCAGTTCCTGCCGGGCGAGACGGAGTCCGTGGCCGCGCCCGCGGCACTGGCGTCGTCGGCGGCACGGACGCCCGCATCGGCGCCCGCTTCCGCCTCCGCGTCGGAGGCCGGGGCGATGTCGGCGCCGCTCTCCACGTCCGCACTGGCGGCAACGGTCACCGACTGAGATCGGGCCCCTCCCTCCCCCGGGCGCTCGGGCGCGCGTCTCTGACGCCCTCGAACACGCTCGAACACCCCTCGGGCGGGGGCGGCGGCGCCGAGCCACCCGTCGCCCCCTGGGCACTCCGAGCGCTCTTCGGGCGCTCTTCTGGCGTTCTTCGGGCGCTCTTCGGGCGCTCTTCGGACGGACCTCGGACGCACCTCGAATGCCCCTCGGACGCTCCCCCGGACGCCCCCCGGACGCACCTCGGACGGATCCCGAACACGCCCCGGACGCCCCCCGGACACACCTCGGGCGGATCCCGAATGCCCCTCGGGCGCCCCCCGGACGCACCTCGGGCGGACCCCGAACACGCCTCGTACACCCCTCGTACACCCCTCGTACACCCCTCGGGCGATCCCGACCACGCCACTCGGGCATGTCGCCGGGCACCGCGTTCGGCGCCGCGCCTCACCCCACGCACCGCTCACGCACCGCTCACGCGTCGCTCGCGCACCGCTCACGTATCGCCTCACAAGCCCCCTCGCGCACCCCGAGCGCAATCACCTCACGGATTTAGTTGCGTGCGCGCACGCTCTTCTGTCACAGTTGGTGCAGCGGCGGAGCTGTGCCCGCAGGACGGGCCAGGTCGTCTCGCCGCAGGCCGGGCCAGGGCGCCGCGGCCCCTCCCCCGCTCCCCACGCGGCGCCCGCCCGGTGCCCCTCACCGTCCAGTCGCACCGACAGTCGCACCGAGGTGACCCGGCAATGACCTCACCCACTCCACCGACCAGCTATCCCGATGTCGAGGCGCTGGTCGTCGACATCCTGAAGGCCGACTCCGCGCTCTCGACGGCGACCGTCGCCGTCTCACCGCCGTCGGGCTTCGACGGCACCACCGCCACCGTGCTCGTCAACCGGCGCGGCGGCGCCTGGGTCGGCCAGCTCCACGTCGACCAGCCGCTCATCGAGCTGGAGGTGTACGGCCCGAGCAAGCACGACGCGCTCGTACTCGCCAACTCGGCCCGTCGCGCGCTGCTCGCCTCCACCGGCAACACGTACGGCACCAACCAGATCACCGAGGTGGACGAGGAGGACGGCCCGCGCTGGCTGCCCGACTACCTCTACTCCGGAGCCAACCGTTACGTGGGCGTCTACAAGGTCTCCATGACCGTCGTCTGAGCGCCACCTCCCGGCTCCCGGGCGGCCGCCGATCGCCGCCGCCCCCACAGACCGAAGGCCCCGCCACACCCGGCGGGGCCTTCGTCGTACCCGGACCGCCGAACCGGCGCCGCGTACGACACGGCACCACCCGCACCACGCATGACCCACTCCCAACACCCGACATCCACCACTCAACACCCCTTTGAACAAGGAGAAATCCCACCATGGCAGGAACCAACAGCTCCGAGATCCGTATCGCGGGCGTCGGCCGTCTCTACGTCGCCGCCGCCGGTACCGACGTACCGAAGACCTTCACCAGCAACGCCGCCACCGACTGGACCGGCTGGAAGGACCTCGGCTTCACCGGCGGCGACGGTGTCACGTTCGGCAAGAAGGACAAGCTGGAGCCGGTCGACGTGTGGCAGGCGGTCAGCCCGGTCCACTTCGTCTACTCGGACCGGGACCTGACGCTGAAGTTCTCGCTCATGCAGTTCAACGAGGACACGCTGCCGTTCTTCATGGGCGGCGGCACCGTCAACGCGGTCGACGCCACCGCCAACCCGGGCGTCTACCAGTACGACGTCACGGACCGTCCCTCGGTCGACGCCCGCGCCCTCGGCCTGGAGTTCACCGACGTCCGGGCCGATGACGGCTCGACCGTGACCTACCGCTTCGGTATCCCGCACGGCCAGGTCACCGCGTCGGACGACATCAAGCTGGCCCGCAAGGCCGCGGCCCAGCTCGGTGTCACCTTCACGGCGATGTCCGCCGCCGACGGCAAGGCGCTGGCCAGCTTCGTGATGAAGGACGCCTCGTACGCGACGGCCTGATCCACCGGGCGGGGCGGCGATCACCGCCGCCCCGCCCACCCATCTCGCTCAACACGCTCCCTCGCACGCACAAGGAGAACGCATCACCATGGCCCGTTTCGACGTCAACGCCGCCCGCGCCCAGCGCCTGGAAGCTCTCGGCCGTACGTGGTCGTTCGAGCTCGACGACGACACCTACACCCTGCCCACCGAGCTGACCCGCGCGACCGCGAAGGCGCTGCGCAAGCTCGACGACAACGACGTGGACGGGCTGCTCCGACTGCTCATGGGCGAGCAGCAGTTCGCCCGCTTCGAGCGGCACGAGATCACGATGCAGGACATCGCCGCCATCCTGGAGGCATACGGCAAGGAGACCGGGCTCGGCCTGGGGGAAGACTGAGCCTCGTCGGGTTCGTCGACGAACACGCCGAGGCCCTCGAAGCGGACCTCCTGCGCTACTACGGCATCGACCTGCTCGACTGGCACCGCGAGCGGCTGTCCGCGCGACGACTCACGGTGCTGATCAAGAACCTGCCGCGGGACAGCGCCCTCAACCAGGAGCTGCACGGCGAGGCGGCGGAGTGGTCGGTGACGGATCATCTGCTGGCGGCCGCCGTGGACCACCTGGCAGCCGCCAACTGGATGTTCTCCTGCGTCAACTCGGGCGAGGACGGCGACCAGCCGGAGCCTCCGGCGCCTGTGCCGCGTCCGACCGACGCGGCGGAGGAACCGGACGGCGAGGCCACCACCGGTGCCGACTCCGGAACCGGAACCGGGAGCGGGGGCGGGGGCGGTACGGGCGCGGGCACAAGCACCGGTACAGGTACGAGCGGCGGAGCCGGCGCGGGACCGGGCACCTCCGAGAACCCCTCCCCCGCCCAGCTGGCCAGGTTCTTCGCCTGACCGGCGCCGCGCCGGAGGGGGCCGGAGGGGACCGGGGCAGGCGAATCAGCCGCCCGTCTCACCGCGGCTGATCCGCCTGCCCCCGCCGGTCGCTTCCGCCCCGGTCCGTGGCCCGGCCCTCCAGCTCGTCGGCGAGGGCTCGGGCCCGGTCCGAGAGCCGGGAGTGCCGCGCGTCCGGAGCCGCTCGCGTACCGCCCTGTTCTCCCTGGCCAGGCTCCCCGGCACTGGCCGGCCGTCCCCGCTCCCGCCCGGCCGCCGCGTCCGCGGGGCGGGTCAGCGGGGGCACGCTGGGCCGCCCGTTGCGCCGGACCACCGGTCGCCGCTCCGTCGACGCCGACCGCTTGCGGCGCACTTCGCGGGCGGACAGCAGGATGTCGACCGGGGTGTCGGAGGACGAGGACTCATCTGCCGCAAACTCACCCGAGGAGGCGTCACCCTCGGGACCCCTGCCCTCGAAACCCCTGCCTTCGGAGCCCGTACCTTCGGAGCCCGTACCTTCGGAGCCCGTACCTTCACGGCCCCTGCCGTCGCGACCCGTACCTTCAAGCCCCGAGCCTTCCCGACCCGCACCCTCAGGGCCCGTACCGCCCGAGCCCGTACCGCCCGAGCCCACACCGTCCGAGCCCGTACCGTCCGAGCCCGTACCCTCCGAGCCCGTACCCTCCGAGCCCGTGCCTTCGGACCCCGGCCGCTCGTGAACCTCCCCGGCCATGGACCTGGGCTCCCCGTCGGCCAACAGCCTTTCCCGCTGCCCCCGTTCGGCCGTGCGCGTCAGCTCCTCGGGCAGCCGCAGGAGCTGGACGTACGGCAGGGGTATCACCTCGCCGCCCGTACTCCCACCCCGCCCACCGTCGGCACGGCGCGCCCGGCGTGGCCGACGACCGGTGCGCGCGTCCTCCTGCCCCTGAAGATAAGCGGCCGTGATCCGCTCCTCGTACGCACGCCGTATCCCCGGCAACTGCTCGTCGACCACGTCGGCCCAGCCCGCGCTGTACGCGGCCAGTTCACGCCGGTCCAGCTCCGCCCTGGGCAGGATCACCAGATCCTCGGGCGCGTGGCCGAGCCGGTGGACGAGCTCTGACAGCCGGGCTATGAGATGCGGGAGATCGGGGGACTGTTCAAGCCAGTCGACCGCATGCTGTTGCCGCGCGTTCGCGTCCCCGACCATCCCGTAGGCCTTGCTCTCGTCCCTGCCCCATCGCGACTCGCGAGGACGGCTGCCCCGCCACCACACGCCGACGCCCGAACGACATCGGTTTCCTCGCCTGCGCCCGTCGTTCGCGCTCGATTCACCGACGGGATAACGGCCGGATCTTACTCCGCAACTCCGGCACGGCCTTCACTGCACCCACACCACAGGGGCACCGGGAGCCGCCGCGGGAGGCGTTCCGGCGGACGAGCCTCGGTAAGTACAGGTCACCACGGCAGCCACACTCGTACACTAGTTCGAACGAACAGCCGAACGAACGGCCAGACCGGAAAGCAGGCACAGATGGTGACTGGCACGAGCGACTCCCCCCAGCGGCCGACGGACGCCTACGCCCGCCTCGCCCACCTCCTGCACACCCCCACGCGCGACCCCGAGGTGCTGCTCGCCCGCGTCTACAAGGAGCTGCTCGCCCGCGAGTCGCGCGCCTACGCGGCAGGCTGGTCGGACGCGCTGACGGAGGTGCGACGGGCACGGCTGGGCCGGTCGCGGGGGTGACCGGAATCTTGCCGCGGGTAAGGCCGGGCGCCGTCTTCACCGCATGCACAGATGAAGACGAACCGTAGGAATTGCCCTGGAAGTCGCACTCGCCGTCGCGCTGCTGTCCGCATCAGCGCGACGGCCGGCGATCCTTGATGGTTCCGGCCCCCGACTGTCGCCGATCCTCGGCCCACGCAGCCCCCGAAGAGATCCCGGGCATTCCGCAATCGCGACCAGAGGCGACGTGCGGCAGGGGTTCAGCACGCCGTCACCAGATCAGATACACGGTGAGAGCCACGGCGGCGATAATTCCCACGAGGCCGAATACGCCATCAGTGGTCCTCCAAAATGATCGCTGCAGTTCATAGACGGAAATCGCACGCCCAGGACGCCTTGGATCGTAGACGACCATAATCGAATCCTGGTCGATATCGGGAACATCCCCGGGGCTCACGACCAATCGATGCCGTCGCCCCTCGGCATCCTTGTAGACGAAACGCATCGACTGGATGCCGCCGGTCCAACTGTCCCCTCCCTCGTGAGCCCGCACCCGCACGCCCCGCTTCCTCAGCCTTACCCGGCCGGCGATTCCAAGCGCGCCCATCATCACGAAGAGCAGCGGCAGAAGATATACAACCAGCAGCGTTACCAGCAACATTTTCCCTCCCGGGCAATTCAATTAAAGCACTTTAGCACGCCACCGAGGAAGAAGGAAAGGGCCGTGAGCGACCAGACTAAAAAGCCGAATACATCAGGCAATGAAACCGTCAAAGAGCTGGAACGCAAGGTTGAAAACCTTGCCGACGACATCAAGAAGAAATACAGCACGGAAGCCCTCAAGAAGGAACTCCGAGACGACATCATCAAGTTGGCGGCGCCCACGCTACTCGTCTCCATCGCGGCGCCCGCGTTCTGGAGCTCCAGTTCGCTCATCGAAAAGCTCCTGGAGAGGAAACTCGGCATAACTCGCAACAAGTGGGGTTTCTTGTGGCGACAGAGCCGGCGAGAACGCCGACTGCCCGCCGTGTCGGAGCGCCTGAAGCAGACGAACCGTAACGTCAGGCGGGCGAACCGCCGGATCGATGTGACGAACGATCGCCTCAAGCGGACGAATGGTCGAGTCAATCTGCTCGAGGAGACCGTCGCCAATATCAAGCGACGAGCAAACACGACACGGCAACAGGTACGGCATATACCGGCCTCCGCCGATTTCGCCGGAGAAACCGACAGGCTCCGCATCCTGGAACTCCACGTGAACAAGCTCTCGGAAGCCTTGGGTTAAGCGCATCGAACTTTTCCCGATCTTCCGCCTACCAACGGAGGCTTCATGTCTCTTGTGCAGTCCCTGCGCCGCTCGTCCACCGCACTCAGCGAATTCAGAAGCAAAACAGACGTCTCGGCCCGCGCCGCGAAAGAGCTCGGCAACAAGGCCAAGACGAGCAGTAGCGAGATCAACCGCATCAAATCCTCTGCCCAGTCGTCCTCCCGTCAACTGAAGAATCTCAAGACCACCTCCGACCACGCCGAGAAGTCCCTCACCAAGACCGGAAAGACCGGCTCGACCGCCGGCAGGAATCTCGGCAAGTACGAGGCCGGGGCGAAGAAGGCCGCCAAGGGCCAGGACAAGATGAACAAGTCGATGAAGGGCAACCTCTTCGGCATGCTCATGCAGCTGCTCCAGCCGCTGATCCAGAAGATCCTCGACATGGTCACCCACTCCAAGACCATGCAGAAGGTCATGAAGAAGGCATTCCAGGTCATCAAGGTGGTCATCGGCAAGGTCATGAAGGCCATCGGGCCGATCATGAAGAAGGCCGGCAAGCTCATCAAGTCGGTGTGGGGCGGCATCAAGAAGGCCATCACCCTCGTCGTGAAGGTCATCGCCAGGGTCATCAAGACGTACGTCGGCATCTGGAAGAGGGTCATCAGCGGCGCGCTGAAGGCCATCAAGGCCGTCGTCCACAGTGTGTGGAACGGCATCAAGGCCGTCATATCCCCGGTCGTCCGCTGGATCAGATCCGTCATCCCGAACGCCTTCCGTGCCGTCAAGAACAAGCTGTCCAGCATCTGGGGCGGCCTGAAGGGCATCGCGGGCCGCGCGTTCAACGGCGTCAAGGGCGCGGTGAAGGGGCCGATCAACGCGGTCATCCGCCTCATCAACAGCGCGATCAGCGCGCTCAACGGCATCAAGGTGCACATCCCCGGCTGGGTGCCCCTCGTCGGCGGCAAGACCTTCGGCCTGTCCCTGCCGCACATCCCCTACCTCGCGACCGGCGGCGTCGTCATGCCCCGCTCCGGCGGCGTTCCGGCGATCCTCGCCGAGGCCGGTGAGGCGGAGGCCGTCCTGCCGCTGAGCAAGCTCGACCTGCTGCTGCGCAGGGCCGTCACCGGCGGCAGGGCGTACCACGGGGCCGCGGCGGACGGCGGCGCGCTGCGCATCGAGAACTACTACGCGGCCGAGACCAGCAGCCCGCAGCGCACCGCCGACGCGCTGATGTTCCTGGCGAAGGCGCGCGGATGAGTACGGCGGCCACAGGCATGCCGGTCGACCCGCTCGCCGGGGTGGCTCCGGCCCTCCAGGGCTTCCGCACCCAGGTCCAGCGGGGCCAGGGCGCCCTCCGGTCCCTCACCGACCGGATCAAGCACACCGCCACCTCCGTCGGCACAATCGGCACCAGCGCCGACCACGCCACCACCGCCGTGCGCCGGACCAAAGCCGCCGCCGACACCACCGCCCGCTCCCTGGCACACACCGGGCGGACCGCGGCCACCGGCGCGCGCGGCATCAAGTCCGTCGGTCGCAGCGCCACGTTCTCCGTCCGCTCCCTCGGCAAGCTGGCGGTCGGACTCGGCGGACTGCTGTCGCTGATCACCGGCCTCATCGACGTGTCCGGCCCCCTCGGCACCCTCATGGACACGTTCGGGACCGCCATGACCATCGGCGCGGGGGTCATGCTGGTCGTCAACTACGTGACCCGCACCACGCCCGTCGGCTTCATCAGCGGCCTGCTCCTCCCGGTCGCCGGCTGGCTGCTCGACCTGGCCATGAACTCCGCGACCGGCCAGCGCCTGATGGAACAGCTCGCCAAGCTGGTCCTGACGTACGTCAGGTCGTACCTGAAGATCATGACTCCGCTGCTCAAGGTGATCGCGAAGGTGGTGGGCACCTACGTGAGCGTCTGGCTGACCGTCATCACCACCGCCCTGCGTGTCATCGGCGGCGTCGTCAGCACCGGCTTCGCCGTTCTCAAAGCCCTCACCACCGGCGACACCCGCGCTCTGCACGGCAGGGCGGCGGCGGTGTGGCGGGGCTTCAAGAGCGCGCTCAAGCCGGTGCTCAAGTGGATCGAGCATGACATCCCCCGGATGTTCTCCCGGGTCAAGAGCGCCCTGCGCAACACCCTCGGCGGCATGGGCCGGTTCGTCACCACGGGCGCGCAGGCAGTCGCCGGGGTCATCAAGGGGCCGATCAACGGGCTGATCTCGTTCGCCAACTGGATCATCGAGGGGCTCAACAAGATCAGCTTCAGCTTCTTCGGCAAGAAGTTCGGAATCCACCTCAGCAAGATCCCGATGCTCGCCGAGGGCGGCATCGCGATACCCGGCGCTGCGCCCGGCACCGGCCACGTGCTGCCGCTGTCCCAGCTCGCCTTGTCCCGGCTCGCCAGGCACCGGCCCGGCCTCCGTTCCGGTTCCGTCCGCGTCCAGCCCCCTTCGCCGTACGAACTGAAGGCGTACCACGAGCCGTCCGGCGCCACGGCCTGGTCCACCGCCGAGGAGCTGCTGTTCCTGGCCGCCGCCCACGCGCCCGCCCACCCGGTCCCGCGCGCTTTCGCGACCGCGTGAGGACCCGCCACACGAGAGTGAGGTGACGGCCCGATGGCCGATACCGCAACCACCTACACCGCCGCCGACTCCGCCTTCACCGCGGACCTCGCACCCGGCTCACTCATCACCCAGGACGGGCAGATGCAGTGGGCCGGTCTTCTTATGGGCCCCGGCACGCCCTACGCCGTGGACAGCACGGGGCTCACCGGCTGGGAGGACCTTCCGGCGTACGACAGTTCCGACGCCAACCGCCCCACCTCGCACGGCGCCTGGCCCGGCGCCCGCCACGCCCGGCCCCGCACGGTCGGCGGCGCCCTGTGGCTGCTGCCGGCGACCGTCGACGCCGCCGTGGACACCGTACGGACGCTGCGGCAGGCCCTGGCGCTCGCGGACGGCGAGCGTTGGCTGGCCGTGCGACTGCACGGCGAGACGCTGGCCGTGCGCGCTCGGGTGTCCCGGCGCGTCGTCCCCACCGACCGGCAGTACGCCCTCGCGGGCACCGCCAAGGCGTCCGTGCAGTGGGTCGCCACCGACCCGCGCCGCTACCAGGTCGTCGAGCAGTCCCTGACCACCGGTGCGCCGACGGCGGAGAGCGGACTGACCTGGCCGCTGACCTGGCCGCTGGACTTCGGTACGGCGGCGGTCACCGGTGACGTCGTCGCGGACAACGACGGCTCGGCGCCCACCCACCCCCTGATCACCTTCCAGGGACCGTGCGGCATGCCGACGGTCACCGAGCACACCACGGGGCGGCGGCTGCGCTACGACATCACGCTCACCGCCACCGACGTGCTCACCGTCGACACCTCCGCGGGCACGGTCACGCTCAACAGCACCGCCTCCCGCCGCAACACCGCCACCGCCGACTCCGCGCCCGAGGAGCTGTTCGCCTTCGAGCCGGGCAGCACCGAGCTGTCGTTCCGCCCCGACTCGTCCTCCGCGGGCGCCGCGATGACGGTGCGGTGGCGCAGCGCCGAGTGGTGAGCGGCGCCGCACGTCCCGTACCGCACCTTCCTCGCCCCGCGTCCGCGTCCCGTGACCAAGGAGAATCCTCATGACCCTGCAGTCCGCCTGGCTGGCCGAGACCGGCCAGACCCGCAACGACACCCGGCTCGCCGCACTCGGCGCCACCACCCCCGCGGACCCGGTCAGCGTCCGCTCCGGCATCCTGCCCGGCTCCTACAACGGTCAGTTCCGGGTCTCCGGCTTCTGGATGACGGGCGAGTCCGCGATGGTCGGCCGTGTCGCGGAGGGCCGCGCCGTCATCCAGGGCGCGATCAGCCAGGGCGCGTACCCGCTGGCCATGCCGGTCTACACCGACCTGACGTTCGCCGACGGCGACGCACAGTACGGCCGCATCGACCTCGTGGTCCTCAGGGTGTACGACAACGCGTACGACAGCTCAGGGAAGACCGAGGCCACCGTCGAGATCGTCCAGGGCACCCCCGCCGCCGCGCCGACCGCCCCGGCCGCGCCCGCCCTCTCCCTGCCCCTCTACGAGGTCTCCGTCCCGGCCGGCACCAGCGCGGGCACCGGCGGCATCGCCTGGCAGGCCGGGGCGCTGACGGACCTGCGGGCGACCACCGTCGCGGCCGGCGGCATCCTCCCCGCGTACGGCGACACCGGGAACGGCGCCTACCCGGGCCAGTACCGCGACAACCAGGGCGTCCTGGAGCGGTGGGACGGCTCGGCGTGGCAGCCGTACCAGCCGCCGGTCGAGGTCACCACCACCTCTACGGGCCTGGTGGCGGCCACGGGCTGGAGCGTCGTGAGCTTCGCCGGTCGCCAGTCGCACGGACTGGGCAGCTTCAGCGCCTCCGTCACCCGCACGGGCGCGACCCTCACCGTCGACAGCACCGGCAACCTCGGCGACGTCCAGCTGTGCACCCTGCCCTCGGGCTGGGCCCCCTCCCTGGGCCTGGAGGCCGTCGCCGCCGACGGGTGGGGCAGCGGCGACGCCTACATCGGCACCGACGGAACGATCACCCTGCGCACCTGGTCGTACAACGGTGAGCTGACCTCTGGCCGCAACGTCCGCGTGTCCGCGACCTACGTGCTGTAGCTCCGTCGCGCGCTACACCCGAGTCGCCCCTGCCGCCATTCTCGTCAACTTCATCGCTTTCGCTGATTTGGTCGTTTCAGCCGCTTTCACGCCTTTCACCTCTTTCATCTCTTTCACCTCTTCACCTCTTCACGCCTCTACGTCTGGGAGCCCCGTCCATGCAGATCACCTCCGGCTGGCTGCCCACCACCGGCCAGACCCGCACCGACACCCGCCTCACCTCCCTCGGCGCACTCACGCCGACCTCGCCCGTGGCCACCCGTTCCGGGGTACTGCCCGGCTCGGCCAACGGTCAGTGGATCATCTCCGGGTTCACCGTCACCGGCTCCAGCGCCATGACCGCCACCGTCTACCCGGGGCGTGCCGTGATCCAGGGCACCGACAGCCAGGGCGCCTACCCGGTCGCGCTGACCTCGAACGTCGACCTGACGTTCGCCGACGGCGACGCCCAGTACGGCCGCATCGACCTGATCGTCGCCCGCGTCTACGACGACTCCTACGACGCCTCCGGCAAGACCGAGGCCACCGTCGAGATCGTCCAGGGCACCCCCGCCGCCACCCCGGCGGTACCCGCCACACCCGCCCTGTCCCTGCCGCTCTACCAGGTCTCCGTCCCCGCCGGGACCAGCGCGGGCGGCGGCGGCATCGCCTGGAGCACCGCGCTGACCGGCGTACGCACCGCGACCGTCGCCGTCGGCGGCATCCTGCCGGTCATCAGCGACAGCAGGGCCGGCGCGTACCCGGGCCAGTACCGCGACAACAACGGACAGCTGGAGCGATGGGACGGCAGCGCCTGGGCCGCGTACCCGCCGGTGCCGACCTGGCAGTCCTGGACGCCCGACTGGACCACCAGCACGGGCAACTCCACACCGTCCTACGGCAACGCCTCGCTGAACTGCCGGTACACGAAGATCGGCACGACCGTCCACATGACCTTCGACGTCATCTTCGGCAGCACCACCAACTTCGGTGGCGGCGGCACCAGTGACAACTGGGTGTTCTCGCTGCCGGTCGGGGCCGCGTCCACCATCGAGACGCTGGGCTGGGCCGTGTTGCAGGACGACACCCAGATGCGTTCCATCGCGCGCATCCGCGGCTACGACTCGAGCCGGTTCTGGCTGGAGATCAGCTCCGGCATGCCCAACGGCAACGCCGTCGCCACCACCGGTCTGACCGACGCCGTCAGCCCGTGGACCTGGGCTTCGGGCATGCACATCTCCGGCAGCGCCACGTACGAGGCCGGCACCCCCATCGTTGTGAGGCCGCTGTGACCACGCCCGCGGACGGCACGGCGTCCACCACCCCGTACCGGGCGATCTTCTGCGACCTGCGCACCGACCGCACCATCGACATCCTGCCGCTCACCGGTGTCTCGTTCGACGACTACATCGGCAAGGCGGGATCGCTGTCCGGGACCGTCCCGGTCCCGAACGCCGAACTGGCGACCCGGGTGCGCCGCATCGAGGAGGGCCGCACCTCCGTCTACCTGGAGCGCGGCAACGACCTGTGGTGGGGCGGGATCATCTGGACGACCACCCTCAAGGGCAGCGACAAGGGTGCGCTCAGCCTGGACATCCAGGCCGCCACCTTCGACTCGTACGCCGCCCGGCGCCGCATCCGCACCAACCTCTCCTACCCCGCCACCACCGACGAGCTGGACGTCGCCCGCGGCCTGTGGCAGACCCTGCAATCGGCGGTCGGCGGCGACATCGGCGTCACGTACGGCACCGAGACCTCCGGGGTGACACGGGGCGCGAGCTGGCTCGAGGGCGACGAGACCCTCTACTCGGAGGCGCTCAAGCAGCTGGCAGCCCTGCAGGACGGCTTCGAGTACCACATCACCGTCTACCGGGACCCCGCGAGCGGGCAGCGGATCCGGCGGCTGCAACTCGGCCACCCGAAGATCATCACGTCCTCTGTCGACCTGGTCTTCGACCGCCCCGGCAGCATCCTCTCGTACGCCTTCCCGCACGACGCGACGCGCGGCGGCACCACCGCGGTGGCCCGCGGAGCCTCGGCCAACAACAACCAGACGCAGACGTCGCGGCCCCAGTACTCGGACGAAGTGGTGGCGCAGGACCTGATCGACGCCGGGTATCCACGCATCGACCTGTCGTCCAACCACGACTCGGTCACCGACAAGTTCACCCTCGACGCCCTCGCCGCGACCGAGCTGCGGCGCGCACGCGGCACCGTCGTGATCCCGGCGCTCACCATCCGCCTCGACGACCTGGTGCCGCCCGCGCTGCTGGGGCGCACCGCCCGGGTCCGGATCACCGACGAGTGGTTCGGCGAAGGGCTGAGCAATCGCTACCGGATCGTCGGCTTCCGCGCCAGCCCGGCCGAACGCGGCCGCCCCGACACCGCGGAGCTCTACCTGGAGGAGGTCACCTCATGATGCCGCAGCTGCCGGAGGACATCATCGACAGGCTGGTCGAGATGGAACGGCGCATCGAGCAGTTGTCCACGGCCGTCCACACCCGGCCGGCGCTCGACCGGATCACCAGCGGCACGGTGGAGATCACCGACGGCGGCTCGCTCGTCGTGCGCACTCCGGACGACGAGTACACCGTCCTCCAGATCGGCTCCTGGTCCGGTTCCGAGTACGGTTTCAGCCTGAGCCGACAGACCGGCCAGGCCGCCATCACCGCGTTCAACGGCGACGGCAGCAGCACCTCGCTCCAGCCGGTGCGCATCTACGACGTCCACGGCCTGGAGATCTTCTCCGACGACATCGTCACCGGCGGTCTCGCCCGGCCCTGGCTGTCCATGCTGGCGCCGCAGGACACCAACGTCGCCCGCTGGCCGCAGACCACCGCCACCTCGTGGACGACGGTGGCCCGCTCCTTCAACCCGAAGTGGCAGCCCAAGATGCGGCTGTACCTGTACACGGCCGCCTCCTCCGGGGCCACCGGCGAGGTGCGGGTGCTGCTCGACGGCGCCCAGTGGGGGACGACCGTCAGCGCCGGCTCGACGTTCGACCACACCGACCTGGTCTCCAGCGACTTCGTCAACGCCTTCGGGGCGCTGATGAAGGTCGAGATCCAGGCCAGGGTGACCAGCACCTCGGGGACCGTGTACGCCCAGCCGATGATGATGTTCGGCACCCAGTCGTAGCCCCCCTGCCCCGCTCTCCTGCTCTCCTCGTCTTTGCTGGCGTCGCCGCCTTTGCTGGCGTCGCCGCCTTTCCTCCTGCCCCCGACCTGTCTCTCCGTCTCCCTGCCGCCCCCTTGCCCCGTTGCCCCCGTTGCCCGCCTCCCCCTCCAGCCCGTGAGGTCCGCCATGAACATCGACACCACCCAGCCCTGGGGCATCGCCCTCGACTACGCCGGCCGGGCCACCGTCACCGAGAACGGCCACACCGTGCACATCCGCGTCTACGACAACTCGCTGAGCGACTCGCTCCAGCCCGACCCGCTCACCGGCGTGTACCCGTCGGTGCACGTCAGCGCCAGGTTGTCCGAGTCCGGCGACGACGACGCCGTACTGCGCGGCTTCGGAGAGGTCACCGTCGCACCGACCGGAACCTCCCCGGTCACGCCCGACCAGAACGCGGCGGCCAACGCCGTCGCCGCGGCCCTCGCCGACTTCGAGACCCGCCGGGCCGCCCACGCGGCCCTGTGTGCCACCTGGGACCCGTCCGGTGCGGCCACCGGCACGACAACCGGCACGACGGCCCCGTAGCCCTCCCGCCGCCCCGAACCACCCGCCCCGAGCCGCCCAGGCCGGGGTTTTCGTACGTCTGGAGGCCCCACCATGTCTCGTCCCCTGTCCGCCGACGCCCTCGTGTCCGCCTTGCGGGCCGAGGGCGTCACTGTCGTCGAGCACGACGGCTGGCGCACCCACAACCGCGACGCCAAGGGCCCCTGGGGCCCGGTCAACGGCGTGATGATCCACCACACCGTCAGCTCCGGCACCGACGCCTCGGTCAGGCTCTGCTACGACGGCCACTCCGAACTGCCCGGCCCGCTGTGCCACGGCGTCATCGCCAAGGACGGCACGGTCCACCTCGTCGGCAACGGCCGCGCCAACCACGCCGGCGGCGGCGACCCGTCCGTCCTCCAGGCCGTGATCACCGAGACGTACGGGGACCGGCCTCCGGCCCCGCACCAGCACGAGGGCAGCGCCGGCGCGGTCGACGGCAACACCCGCTTCTACGGGTTCGAGTGCGTCAACCTCGGCGACGGCCACGACCCCTGGCCCGCCGAGCAGCTCGACGCCATCGAGCGGGT
Organism: Streptomyces beihaiensis; assembly: GCF_026274175.1. Classification (GTDB taxonomy): domain Bacteria; phylum Actinomycetota; class Actinomycetes; order Streptomycetales; family Streptomycetaceae; genus Streptomyces; species Streptomyces beihaiensis. The sequence goes on along the minus strand of NZ_JAPHNL010000248.1, from coordinate 19,755 downwards.
CTCGGCCGCGCTGTGCCGGGCGCACGGCTGGGGCGCCAAGTCCGTCATCGGCCACCTGGAGTGGTCCGACTGGAAGGTCGATCCGCGCGGCTTCTCCATGACGGGCATGCGCCGCCGGGTGCAGTCCCGGCTCTCCACCGGCCGGGTCGCGCGGGCGACCCACCACGAAGCCCACCAGGAGCCGCGCCCGCCGCGCCACCAGCCGTACCCGGGCGCCTCGTTCTTCAGGGCCCACCCCCACTCCCCGATCGTCACGGCGATGGGCCACCGCCTGGTCGCCGAGGGGTGCGGCCACTACCGCGTGGGGCCCGGCCCCCAGTGGACCGAGGCCGACCGCGAGTCGTACGCCGCCTGGCAGCGCAAGCTCGGCTTCCGCGGCGCCGACGCCGACGGCTGGCCGGGGCCCACGTCATGGGCGGCGCTGAAGGTCCCGTACAGCGCCTGAGCGCCCGCCGACCACCCACACACCCGCCCCACAACGCGAGGTCCCCATGTCCGAGGCCGCCAAGCGAACCCTCCGTACCGTCCTGCAGGCCGCTCTCGGCCTGTGCGTCCTGCTGCCGGTGATCATCGACGCGGCAGGCATACGACAGACCATCCCCTGGGCAGCCGGATCCCTGGCCGTCGCCGCGGCCGTGACCCGGGTCATGGCCGTGCCGGGCGTCCAGGCCCTGCTCCCGCGATGGCTGCACGTCCAGCCCCCGTCCACCACCGACGCCGAACTGCTCTCCCTGGCCAAGGGAAGCGCGGAACGGGCGGAACGGGAGGACACGTGAAGGAACCCGCCACTCCCTTCTCCGACCCCGCCGCCGTCGCGGTGGAACTGGAACGGCTCCGCGGAACGCTGGAGGCCGGTTTCGCCCGGGTCGACGGCTCACTCGCCCTGCTGGTCCAGCGCAGCGACCAGACGGACAAGCAGCTCGACGACCACGAGCAGCGCCTCGACGCCCTGGAGCGCGCCCGCTGGCCGCTGGCCAGCGTCGGCGTCCTGGCCACCCTGGTGACGCTGGGCCTCACGGCCTGGGAACTGACCGCGCGCTGACATGCCGGGAACGCCGCAGGGCGGTCACCCCGAACGAATTCGGGGTGACCGCCCTGCGCGGGAAGCGGCTGCTCGCCTACTGCCTGGTGCCTACTCCACCTACTGGTTGTACGGACCGTAGTCGTAGTCCTCCAGCGGAACGGCCTGGCCGGAGCCGGTGCCGAACGGCGAGTAGTCCATGTCGTCGTAGCCGACGGCCGAGTACATCGCGGCCTTGGCCTCCTCGGTGGGCTCCACCCGGATGTTGCGGTAGCGGGACAGACCCGTACCGGCCGGGATGAGCTTACCGATGATGACGTTCTCCTTGAGGCCGATGAGGCTGTCGGACTTGGCGTTGATCGCCGCGTCCGTCAGCACTCGGGTCGTCTCCTGGAAGGAGGCGGCCGACAGCCAGGACTCCGTCGCCAGCGATGCCTTGGTGATACCCATCAGCTGCGGACGGCCGGAGGCGGGGTGACCGCCCTCGGTGACCACACGACGGTTCTCGCCCTCGAACTTCGCACGCTCGACCAGCTCGCCGGGCAGCAGCTCGGCGTCGCCGGACTCGATGATCGTCACGCGGCGCAGCATCTGCCGGATGATGATCTCGATGTGCTTGTCGTGGATCGACACACCCTGCGAGTTGTAGACCTTCTGGACCTCGCCGACCAGGTGCACCTGGACCGCACGCTGGCCGAGGATGCGCAGCACGTCGTGCGGGTTGGTGGCACCCACGGTCAGCTTCTGGCCGACCTCGACGTGGTCGCCCTCGCCGACGAGCAGACGGGCGCGCTTCGAGATCGGGTAGGCCGTCTCGTCGCTGCCGTCGTCCGGGGTGACGACGATCTTCTTGGTCTTCTCGGTCTCCTCGATGCGGACCCGGCCCGCGGCCTCGGAGATCGGGGCGACACCCTTCGGCGTACGGGCCTCGAAGAGCTCGACGACACGGGGCAGACCCTGGGTGATGTCGTCACCGGCCACACCACCGGTGTGGAAGGTACGCATCGTCAGCTGGGTACCGGGCTCACCGATGGACTGGGCGGCGATGATGCCGACCGCCTCACCGATGTCGACCAGCTTGCCGGTGGCCAGCGAGCGGCCGTAGCACATGGCGCAGGTGCCGACGGCGGACTCACAGGTCAGGACCGAGCGGGTCTTGACCTCCTCCACGCCGGCCGCGACCAGCTGGTCGATGAGCACGTCACCGAGGTCGACGCCCGCCGGGGCGAGCACCTTGCCGTCGACGACGATGTCCTCGGCCAGGCAGCGCGCGTACACCGACGACTCGGCGTTGTCCGCCTTGCGCAGGACACCGGTGGCGTCCTTCTCGGCGATCCGCAGCCGCAGGCCACGGTCGGTGCCGCAGTCCTCCTCGCGGATGATGACGTCCTGGGAGACGTCGACCAGACGACGGGTGAGGTAACCCGAGTCGGCGGTACGCAGAGCCGTGTCCGCCAGACCCTTACGGGCACCGTGCGTGGAGATGAAGTACTCCAGAACGGAGAGGCCCTCACGGAAGGACGCCTTGATCGGACGCGGGATCGTCTCGTTCTTGGCGTTCGACACAAGACCACGCATACCGGCGATCTGACGCATCTGCATCATGTTGCCTCGTGCACCCGAGTTCACCATCATGAAGATCGGGTTGGTCTTCGGGAAGTTGTCGTTCATCGCCTCGGCGACCTCGTTGGTCGCCTTGGTCCAGATCGCGATGAGCTCCTGCGTGCGCTCGTCCTTGGTGATCAGACCGCGCTCGTACTGCTTCTGGACCTTCTCGTCCTGCGCCTCGTAGCCCTCGACGATCGCCTTCTTCGCCTCGGGGACGACGACGTCGGAGATGGCCACGGTGACACCGGAGCGGGTGCCCCAGTAGAAGCCGGCCGCCTTCAGGTTGTCGAGCGTCGCCGCCACGATGACCTTCGGGTAGCGCTCGGCGAGGTCGTTGACGATCTCGCCCAGCTGCTTCTTGCCGACCTCGTAGTCGACGAACGGGTAGTCCTCGGGCAGCAGCTCGTTGAAGAGCGCGCGGCCCAGCGTGGTCTTCAGCCGGAAGGTGTCGCCCGGCTGGAACTCGGGCTCGCCCTCCTCGGCGACCGGCGGGACCCAGCCGCGCGGCGGGATGGTGCCCACCGGGAAGCGGATGTCGACACTCGACTGGAGCGACAGCTCGCCCGCGTCGAACGCCATGATCGCCTCGGACGTGGAGCCGAAGGAACGGCCCTCGCCCTTGACGTCCCGCATCTCGCTGTCCGTGGTGAGGAAGAACAGACCCAGGACCATGTCCTGCGTCGGCATCGTCACCGGACGGCCGTCGGCGGGCTTGAGGATGTTGTTCGAGGACAGCATCAGGATGCGGGCCTCGGCCTGCGCCTCCGCGGACAGCGGCAGGTGCACGGCCATCTGGTCACCGTCGAAGTCCGCGTTGAACGCGGTGCAGACGAGCGGGTGGATCTGGATGGCCTTGCCCTCGACCAGCTGCGGCTCGAACGCCTGGATACCGAGGCGGTGCAGGGTGGGAGCACGGTTCAGGAGAACCGGGTGCTCGGCGATGACCTCTTCGAGGACGTCGTAGACGACCGTGCGGCCGCGCTCCACCATGCGCTTGGCGCTCTTGATGTTCTGCGCGTGGTTCAGGTCGACCAGGCGCTTCATCACGAACGGCTTGAAGAGCTCCAGGGCCATGGCCTTCGGCAGACCGCACTGGTGCAGCTTCAGCTGCGGGCCGACGACGATGACGGAACGCGCCGAGTAGTCGACTCGCTTACCGAGCAGGTTCTGACGGAAGCGGCCCTGCTTGCCCTTGAGCATGTCGGACAGCGACTTCAGCGGACGGTTGCCGGGGCCCGTGACCGGGCGACCACGACGGCCGTTGTCGAAGAGCGCGTCGACGGCCTCCTGGAGCATGCGCTTCTCGTTGTTCACGATGATCTCGGGCGCACCGAGGTCGAGAAGGCGCTTGAGGCGGTTGTTGCGGTTGATGACGCGGCGGTACAGGTCGTTCAGGTCGGAGGTCGCGAAGCGGCCACCGTCCAGCTGCACCATCGGACGCAGGTCCGGCGGGATGACCGGCACGCAGTCGAGCACCATGCCCTTGGGGCTGTTGCTGGTCTGCAGGAACGCGGAGACGACCTTGAGGCGCTTGAGCGCACGGGTCTTCTTCTGGCCCTTGCCGGTGCGGATGATCTCGCGGAGGCGCTCGGCCTCCTCCTCCAGGTCGAAGGTCTCCAGGCGCTTCTGCAGCGCCGCGGCACCCATCGAGCCGTCGAAGTACGTGCCGAAACGGTCGCGCAGCTCGCGGTAGAGCAGCTCGTCGCCCTCCAGGTCCTGGACCTTGAGGTTCTTGAACCGGTTCCACACCTCGTCGAGGCGGTCGATCTCGCGCTGCGCACGGTCGCGCAGCTGCTTCATCTCACGCTCGGCGCCCTCGCGCACCTTGCGGCGCACGTCGGCCTTGGCGCCCTCGGCCTCCAGCTCGGCCAGGTCGGTCTCGAGCTTCTTGGCGCGGGCCTCCAGGTCGGAGTCGCGGCGGTTCTCGATCTGCTGACGCTCCACCTGGACGTGCGCCTCCAGGGAGGGCAGGTCGCGGGTGCGGCGCTCCTCGTCCACGTACGTGATCATGTACGCGGCGAAGTAGATGACCTTCTCGAGGTCCTTCGGCGCCAGGTCGAGCAGATAGCCCAGGCGCGACGGAACACCCTTGAAGTACCAGATGTGGGTGACGGGGGCGGCCAGTTCGATGTGGCCCATCCGCTCACGGCGCACCTTGGCGCGCGTGACCTCGACGCCACAGCGCTCGCAGATGATGCCCTTGAAGCGGACGCGCTTGTACTTACCGCAGTAGCACTCCCAGTCCCGGGTGGGGCCGAAGATCTTCTCGCAGAAGAGGCCGTCCTTCTCGGGCTTGAGGGTGCGGTAGTTGATGGTCTCGGGCTTCTTGACCTCGCCGTGGCTCCACTGGCGGATGTCCTCCGCTGTGGCCAGGCCGATCCGGAGCTCGTCGAAGAAGTTGACGTCGAGCACTATGCGTCAATCCCTCTCAGGGTTGTGAGTCTGCAGGTCTGAAACGGGGGTCGAGGGGTCGGCGGGGGCCTCGCCTGGCGGCGCGGCCCCTACCGGACTCCCGTCAGACCTCTTCGACGCTGCTCGGCTCGCGCCGGGACAGGTCGATGCCGAGCTCCTCCGCCGCGCGGAAGACGTCCTCGTCGGTGTCGCGCATCTCGATGGACATGCCGTCCGAGGACAGCACCTCCACGTTGAGGCACAGAGACTGCATTTCCTTGATGAGCACCTTGAAGGACTCGGGAATGCCGGGCTCGGGGATGTTCTCGCCCTTGACGATGGCCTCGTACACCTTGACGCGGCCGGTGACGTCGTCGGACTTGATGGTCAGAAGTTCCTGGAGCGCGTACGCGGCGCCGTATGCCTCAAGCGCCCACACCTCCATCTCACCGAAGCGCTGACCACCGAACTGCGCCTTACCACCCAGCGGCTGCTGGGTGATCATCGAGTACGGACCGGTCGAGCGGGCGTGCAGCTTGTCGTCGACCAGGTGGTGCAGCTTGAGGATGTACATGTACCCGACCGAGATCGGGTCCGGGAACGGCTCACCCGAGCGGCCGTCGAACAGCCGCGCCTTGCCGGACGGGAGGACCATGCGGTCGCCGTCGCGGTTCGGGCGGGTGTTCTCCAGGAGCCCCGCGAGCTCGTCCTCACGGGCGCCGTCGAAGACCGGGGTCGCGACGTTCGTACGCGGCTCGACCTTGTCGGCGCCGATGCCCTGCAGGCGCTGGGCCCACTCGTCGGCGAGGCCGGAGACGTCCCAGCCCTGGCTGGCGAGCCAGCCGAGGTGGATCTCCAGGACCTGTCCCGGGTTCATTCGGGACGGGACACCGAGCGGGTTGAGGATGATGTCGACCGGCGTGCCGTCCTCCAGGAACGGCATGTCCTCGATCGGGTTGATCTTGGAGATGACGCCCTTGTTGCCGTGACGGCCGGCGAGCTTGTCACCGTCGGTGATCTTGCGCTTCTGGGCCACGTAGACGCGGACCAGCTGGTTGACGCCCGGGGGAAGCTCGTCGCCCTCCTCCCGGTCGAAGACGCGCACGCCGATGACCTTGCCGATCTCACCGTGCGGCACCTTCAGGGAGGTGTCACGGACCTCACGGGCCTTCTCACCGAAGATGGCGCGCAGCAGGCGCTCCTCCGGCGTCAGTTCGGTCTCACCCTTCGGGGTGACCTTGCCGACGAGGATGTCACCGGCGACGACCTCGGCACCGATGCGGATGATGCCGCGCTCGTCGAGGTCGGCGAGGACCTCCTCGGAGACGTTCGGGATGTCCCGGGTGATCTCCTCGGGGCCGAGCTTGGTGTCACGGGCGTCGACCTCGTGCTCCTCGATGTGGATCGAGGAGAGGACGTCGTCCTGCACGAGGCGCTGCGACAGGATGATCGCGTCCTCGTAGTTGTGGCCCTCCCACGGCATGAACGCCACGAGCAGGTTCTTGCCGAGCGCCATCTCGCCCTGTTCGGTGGCGGGACCGTCGGCCAGGACCTGGCCCTCGATCACGCGCGCGCCCTCGTCCACGACGACCTTCTGGTTGACAGAGGTGCCCTGGTTGGAGCGGGTGAACTTGGACAGGCGGTACGTGGTGTACGTGCCGTCGTCGTTGGCGGTGGTGATGTAGTCCGCGGAGACCTCCTGGACCACACCGTCCTTGTCGGCCTTGAGCACGTCACCGGCGTCGGTGGCGCAGCGGTACTCCATGCCGGTGCCGACGAGCGGCGCCTCGGACTTGATGAGCGGCACGGCCTGGCGCATCATGTTCGCGCCCATGAGGGCACGGTTGGCGTCGTCGTGCTCGAGGAACGGGATCATGGCGGTCGCGACCGACACCATCTGGCGCGGCGAGACGTCCATGTAGTCGACGTCGTCGCCGGGGACGTAGTCGACCTCGCCGCCGCGGCGGCGGACCAGGACGCGGGCCTCGGCGAAGTGGAGGTCGTCCGTCAGCGGCGCGTTGGCCTGCGCGATGACGAAGCGGTCCTCCTCGTCGGCCGTCAGGTAGTCGACGTCGTCGGTGACGACACCGTCGACGACCTTGCGGTACGGCGTCTCGATGAAGCCGAACGGGTTGATCCGGCCGTACGAGGCGAGCGAGCCGATCAGACCGATGTTCGGGCCTTCGGGCGTCTCGATCGGGCACATGCGGCCGTAGTGCGACGGGTGCACGTCTCGGACCTCGAAGCCGGCCCGCTCACGGGAGAGACCACCCGGGCCGAGGGCGTTCAGACGACGCTTGTGCGTCAGCCCCGACAGCGGGTTGTTCTGGTCCATGAACTGGGACAGCTGCGAGGTGCCGAAGAACTCCTTGATCGACGCCACGACCGGGCGGATGTTGATCAGGGTCTGCGGCGTGATCGCCTCGACGTCCTGGGTGGTCATGCGCTCGCGCACGACGCGCTCCATACGGGCGAGACCCGTACGGACCTGGTTCTGGATCAGCTCGCCGACGTTACGGATGCGGCGGTTGCCGAAGTGGTCGATGTCGTCGGTCTCGACGACGATCTCCCGGCCGGACTCGCCGATCGTCTCGGTCTCACCGGCGTGCAGCTTCACCAGGTACTTGATGCTGGCGATGATGTCGGCGGTGGTGAGCACGCCGGCGTCCAGCGGCTCGTCCGCGCCGAGCTTCTTGTTGACCTTGTAGCGGCCGACCTTCGCGAGGTCGTAGCGCTTGGGGTTGAAGTACAGGTTCTCCAGCAGCGTCTGCGCGGCCTCACGCGTGGGCGGCTCGCCCGGACGCAGCTTGCGGTAGATGTCGAGCAGCGCGTCGTCCTGGCCCTGGGTGTGGTCCTTCTCCAGGGTGGCGCGCATGGACTCGTACTCGCCGAACTCCTCAAGGATCTGCTCGGTCGTCCAACCGAGAGCCTTGAGCAGGACGGTGACGGACTGCTTGCGCTTGCGGTCGATGCGCACACCGACCATGTCGCGCTTGTCGATCTCCATCTCCAGCCAGGCACCCCGGGACGGGATGATCTTGGCGGAGAAGATGTCCTTGTCCGACGTCTTGTCGATGCTGGAGTCGAAGTAGACGCCGGGCGAGCGGACCAGCTGCGAGACGACGACACGCTCGGTGCCGTTGATGACGAAGGTGCCCTTGTTGGTCATGAGCGGGAAGTCGCCCATGAAGACCGTCTGGGACTTGATCTCGCCGGTCTCGTTGTTCATGAACTCGGCCGTGACGAAGAGCGGAGCCGCGTACGTGAAGTCGCGCTCCTTGCACTCGTCGATCGAGTTCTTCGGCGGCTCGAAACGGTGGTCGCGGAACGTCAGGGACATCGACCCGGAGAAGTCCTCGATCGGGGAGATCTCCTCGAAGATCTCCTCCAGACCGGACTTGGTGGGGACGTCCCGTCCACTTTCCAGAGCCGCCTCGACACGAGCCTTCCACGCGTCGTTGCCGAGCAGCCAGTCGAAGCTCTCGGTTTGCAGCGCAAGAAGGTTCGGAACCTCAAGGGGCTCCTTGATCTTTGCAAAGGAGATGCGCAGCGGGGCAGTGCTGGCGCCGTTGTTCGTATTCGCGGTCGAGGCGTTGCGCGAGGCGGCCAAGAGGGGGTCCTTCCGAGGGCTCGGACTCACTACGCGCGTACCGGTCCCTCACGACAGCAGCGGGGCAGACTCCGCCTGAACTGACTCGTTTGGCCAGGTCAGAACGGTTTCAATCCACAGTGCTGGAGCGAGGGCATGCCCCTGGTGACGGGCAGGAGGCAGCTAACAGGCAGCGCAAAGGGACAGTGTAGCCAGAAGGCCCACTGATGTCCAGTGCGGGTTTTTTGAGACCCTCGGTGTTCTCAACGTGCTCCTGCTGCGGCATGCCCTGTGCGATCGTCGACGCACATCCTTACTGCCCTCTACGCCGCCGATCCATGCCTCGAATCCCGGATCGTTGTGACGACGCGTCCTGAGAATTGCGCGCTGCGTGCGGTTCGTCAAGGCCCCCTCGTGGCCGGACAGGGGTGGCGCCGGGCACAACGAAGATCACCATACTCGTCGCGACCGACACCGCAAGGCATCCTCGACCTGCGAGCCCGGGAACGCCGAAGGGCGACCACCCACATGGGTGATCGCCCTTCGGTGCTTCGGTGTTACAGCCCGCGTGGGACCGATGTCACCGAGAAGTCGACCGTCGGCCGACGACGGGTCACTTGACCTCGACGGAGGCGCCGGCGCCCTCGAGGGCCTCCTTGGCCTTGTCCGCGGCGTCCTTGGCGACCTTCTCCAGGACCGGCTTCGGGGTGCCGTCGACGAGGTCCTTGGCCTCCTTCAGACCCAGGGAGGTCAGCTCGCGCACGACCTTGATGACCTGGATCTTCTTGTCGCCGGCGCCGGTGAGGATGACGTCGAACTCGTCCTTCTCCTCGGCGGCCTCGGCGGCCGGGGCGCCCGGGGCGCCGGCGGCGACGACGGCGGCCGGGGCGGCGGCGGTGACGTCGAACTTCTCCTCGAACGCCTTCACGAACTCGGAGAGCTGGATGAGGGTCATGTTCTCGAACTCAGCGAGCAGTTCGTCCTGGGTGAGAGCCATGATGGCTTTCCTTCCACTTGATCGGCAGGTGCCGGATGTACTGGGTGAGGCGGGCGTATGCCTATCGGCATTACTTCGTAGACGTGCGGCCCGCTACGACCGCTGCCGGGCGGCGGCGGTCATGTTGCGAGCCGAGTTACTCGGCACCGCCCTGCTCGGCCTGCTTGGCACGAAGCGCCTCCGCGGTGCGGACGAACTTCGAGGGCAGCGCCTGGAAGACCGCGGCAGCAGAGGACTGCTTGGCCTTCATGGCGCCCGCCAGCTTGGCGAGCAGAACCTCGCGGGACTCGAGGTCCGCAAGCTTCTTGATCTCGTCGGCGGACAGCGCCTTGCCGTCAAGGACACCGCCCTTGATGACGAGATTCGGGTTCTCCTTGGCGAAGTCACGGAGACCCTTCGCCGCCGTGACCGGGTCACCGGTCACGAAGGCGACAGCGGTCGAGCCCTTGAGGTGCTCGTCCAGCTGGATCCCGGCCTCGTTGGCCGCGATCTTGGTCAGCGTGTTCTTCACCACACGGTACTGAGCGTTCTCGCCGAGAGAACGGCGGAGCTCCTTGAGCTGCGCCACGGACAGTCCGGTGTAGGAAGTGACAACAGCGGCGTTGGAGTCGCGCAGCTTCTGCGTGATCTCCTCGACGGCTGCGACCTTGTCGGATGTCGCCATGAGCCTCGGCCTCCTTCCGGGTGATTCGGACCGCGCGGACCCGAAGGAGGACTGGGGAAAACGAAACGCCCCGGCGCAGGCGCACGGGGCGTGAGCTCGACCGGACGGGACGTCCAGGAGCACTTCCACAGTCACCTGCGCGGGTCGTCCGCCGTTTCAGCGGATCCTTCGGCCACCGCGCCCTCTCGCGAGAGCACGGCAACGACCAGCGGTCTTTGGCTTCTGTGGAAGGTTACGCGAAGGGTCGCGTGTCAGGCAAATCCGGTCAGGCTCCGGTCCCCGCCGTGGAACCGGCGGCCTTGCCCGCGCCCTGGAGCATCTGCATGAGGTCGAAGGTCTGGCTCGGGGGCGGCACGTCGAGCTTGATCGCGGCACCGTAGTCGGAGAACTTCTCGGAGATGTCGACGGCGCCCTTGGAGGTGTCCATCGTGACGTCCATCCGGACCGGCAGGTCGTCCTTGCTGATCCACAGTTCGGTCTCGTACTGCTTGATGCCCGCCTGCTTGACGTTCTTCAGGAGCTGCGCCCGGTCGGACTTGCTGAGGACCTTCAGCGAGTCGTTGCTCGCCATCATCTCCTCGACCGACATCGTGCCCTTGTAGTGCTCGGCCTTGACCCCGTCGACCGTGGCGGAGCCGAGGTGCTTGAGGTTGGGCGAGTCGAGCAGCACCGCGATCTGGTCGGCCGGCGACTGGTTCATGTTGTTCGCGCCGCCGGTCATCTTGCTCATGAGGGACGCGTCGCCGCTCTGCTTGGCCGCGGCGGCGAGGTCGATCTTCATCCAGCGCTTGCCGCCCATGTCCGCGTCCTTGGCCGCGGCGGCGCCCATGTCCATGTACATGACGTTGTCCTGCCAGAGCATGCGCACGCTGTCCGGCATGCCGTCGGCGCCGCTCTCGTCGAGCCCGGAGCTCTTCATCGTCATGTCCATCACCTGGGGGTCCCAGCCCATAGTCCCGGACATCTTGACGGTGTCCCTGCCGCCGCTCGCGCTGGGCGTCTTCATCGTCATCGTGACCTTGGCCGACTTGGCCTCGGAGGTCTTCTTGTACGCGGCGGTCACCGCGTTGGCGACCTGGGACTGCGACTGCGTGCCGTCCGCCGCCTTCTTGTCCCCGCCCTTGTCCGATCCCCCGCTGCAGGCGACCGCGCCGGTGCACAGCAGCGCTGTGGCGACAACGGCCCCCGCCGTGCGACGTACGACAACACTCATCTCAATCCCACCCCTGTGAACGTGTGTGCTCCCCGCACACTATCCGCCACCCTATCGAAGAACGGGAACGGGCCCCGCACCTCGAAAGGTGCGGGGCCCGTCGTTCGACTTCGGTGAGCCTCAGGAAGGGGCTCAGACCGCCGCCGGGTCCTCCTCGGTGAGGAGGTTGCGGGTGCGGTTCGGGTCGAGCGGAATGCCGGGGCCCATCGTGGTGCTGAGGGCGGCCTTCTTGATGTAGCGACCCTTGGCGGCGGACGGCTTCAGGCGGAGGATCTCCTCCAGGGCCGCGCCGTAGTTCTCCACCAGCTTGGTGTCGTCGAAGGACGACTTGCCGATGATGAAGTGCAGGTTCGCGTGCTTGTCGACGCGGAACTCGATCTTGCCGCCCTTGATCTCGTTCACGGCCTTGGCCACGTCCGGGGTCACGGTGCCGGTCTTCGGGTTCGGCATCAGGCCACGGGGACCGAGCACGCGGCCGAGGCGGCCGACCTTGCCCATGAGGTCCGGGGTGGCGACGACGGCGTCGAACTCGTTGAGGCGGTTGCCCTTGGAGATCTCGTCGATGAGCTCGTCGGAGCCGACGATGTCGGCGCCCGCGGCCTCCGCGGCCGCTGCACGGTCACCGGTCGCGAAGACCAGGACCCGGGCGGTCTTGCCGGTGCCGTGCGGAAGGTTCACGGTGCCACGGACCATCTGGTCGGCCTTTCGCGGGTCAACGCCCAGGCGGAAGGCGACCTCGACGGTGCCGTCGAACTTCGTCGAGGAGGTCTCCTTGGCGAGACGGACGGCCTCGAGCGGGGCGTAGAGCTTGTCCCGGTCGATCTTGGCGTCCGCAGCGCGGAGAGTCTTGCTGCGCTTGCTCACTACTGCTCCTGTGTGCTGAGAGGAGTCGTGGTCCGGGCCGAGCAGGCCCTGCCACGGTGGTCGTACGAGGTTGAGGTCAGCCCTCGACCGTGATGCCCATGGAACGGGCGGTGCCGGCGATGATCTTCGACGCGGCGTCCAGGTCGTTGGCGTTGAGGTCGGGCATCTTGGTGGTGGCGATCTCGCGGACCTGCGCCTGGGTGATCTTGGCGACCTTGGTCTTGTGCGGCTCGCCGGAGCCCTTCTCGACACCAGCGGCCTTGAGGATCATCTTCGCGGCCGGCGGGGTCTTGGTGACGAAGGTGAAGGAACGGTCCTCGTAGACCGTGATCTCCACCGGGATGACCCAACCGCGCTGCGACTCGGTCGCGGCGTTGTAGGCCTTGCAGAACTCCATGATGTTGACGCCGTGCTGGCCGAGCGCGGGGCCGACCGGCGGGGCCGGGTTGGCGGCACCGGCCTGGATCTGGAGCTTGATCAGCCCCGTGACCTTCTTCTTCTTGGGAGGCATAGCTCTCCGGGTCCTTTCGATTCGGGTCCTGCCTGCGCTCGGGGACCACCCGAACGCAGGCATACCGCACAACGATAACGGGTATGGATGCGCGGCCAAAAACCGAGCAGGTCAGGCGGACGCTCGCACGTCCCGCCTGACCTGGTCGGAAGCTCTCTGAGCCCGTGCCGGAAGAACTGGTCGCGACCTAGTTCTTCTGGATCTGGTCGAAGCTCAGCTCGACCGGGGTCTCGCGGCCGAAGATCTCGACGAGGCCCTTGACCTTCTTCGAGTCGGCGTTGATCTCGTTGATCGTGGCCTGCAGCGTGGCGAACGGGCCGTCGGTGACGGTGACCGAGTCGCCGACCTCGAAGTCCAGGACCTGGACCTCGACCTTGCGCTGCGGAGCCGGCTTGCCCTCGGCCTCGGCGGCCTCGCGGGCGGCCTTCTCCTCGGCCTCGGGGGCGAGCATCTTGACGATCTCGTCCAGGGTCAGCGGGTACGGGTCGTAGGCGTTGCCCACGAAGCCGGTGACGCCGGGGGTGTTGCGGACGACGCCCCAGGACTCGTTCGTCAGGTCCATGCGGACGAGCACGTAGCCGGGCAGCTTGTTCTGCCGGACGTTCTTGCGCTCGCCGTTCTTGATCTGGACGATCTCTTCCTCGGGGACCTCGGCCTGGTAGATGAAGTCCTCGACGTTGAGCGAGACGGCACGCTGCTCCAGGTTGGCCTTCACGCGCTTCTCGTAGCCCGCGTAGGTGTGGATGACGTACCACTCGCCGGGCAGGCCGCGCAGCTCGTCGCGGAGCGCGGTGATCGGGTCGACCTGCTCCTCGGGCTCCTCGGCGGCCTCCTCGGCTTCCTCGGCCGCCTCCGCCTCTTCTTCGGCGGATTCCTCGGTCGCGATCTCGGCCTCGACAGCCTTGTCCTCGGCGTCGTCGACCTCGGTGCCGTCCTCGGCCTCGACGTTGACGGCCGCTTCCTCGGCGGGCTCACCGGCGGCGATGTCGGCAGCCTCGGCCTGGTCCGGCTCCTCGGCGTCCGCCGCCTCGACGATGTCGAGCGCGTCCTCAGCGGACTCGACCGGCTCGATCGCCTCGTTCAGGTTCGGGTCAGACACTGTGGCTGCTTCTTCCTGGATACATGGGGGTGGAACACGCGAAAGGGACGCCGGAACCGGCGCCCTCCGCTCTCGGCCTAGCCGAAGACGTACTTGACGAGATGGTTGAAGCCATAGTCAACCACCATCACAAGTCCGATCATGATGGCGACGAACACGATCACCACGGACGTGTACGTCGTGAGCTCACCGCGCGTCGGCCAGACGACCTTGCGGAGCTCCGCGATGACCTGGCGGTAGAAGAGTGCGAGACGGCCGAAGGGGCCCTTCTTGCCGCGCTTGCCGCCCTTGCCGCTCTTACGGGCCTTCTTCTTGGCCTCCGGCGCCTCATCCTGGGCATCAGGCATGTCGATGGAGCCCACGGCGTCCGTCACTCGTCCTCACCTGATTCCGGGTCGTGGCCGTGCCGCGCCCGGTCGAGCCGCACGGCGGTGCATTGCAGTACGTACATGCGCACACATCCTGGCGAGAGGCGTGTGTAGCAGGGCCGGAGGGACTTGAACCCCCAACCGCTGGTTTTGGAGACCAGTGCTCTACCAATTGAGCTACGACCCTTTGCGTCCCCCAACCTACCGCATCCGCCCGGCCGCACGGTGTGCGTCGGGAGTGGTGCGGCCGGTGAAGGCCAACGAGCAGTGAGTGTACGTGTTCTGCGGCGCTCCGTCGAACAGGATCGGATCGCCGGTGGATCGCCAGTGGATCTTCGCCCGGCGGCCGGGGGGCGAACGGTCTCCCAAACCCGTGTGCCGCACGGGTTGCGGGTCTGGAACGATGGGGCCATGAGCGCTGCAACTCCGCCCCCAGGTACCGCCCCTACGGAGCGCCGGGTCTCTGCCCGGGTCGGCTCCATCTCCGAGTCCGCGACCCTCGCCGTGGACGCCAAGGCCAAGGCCCTGAAGGCCGCCGGGCGTCCGGTGATCGGCTTCGGCGCCGGCGAGCCCGACTTCCCGACGCCGGACTACGTGGTCGAGGCGGCCGTCGAGGCCTGCAAGAACCCGAAGTTCCACCGCTACACCCCGGCCGGCGGTCTGCCCGAGCTCAAGGCCGCCATCGCCGCCAAGACGCTGCGCGACTCCGGCTACGAGGTGGACGCCTCGCAGATCCTGGTGACCAACGGCGGCAAGCAGGCCATCTACGAGGCGTTCGCCGCCATCCTGGACCCGGGCGACGAGGTCATCGTCCCGGCCCCGTACTGGACCACCTACCCGGAGTCGATCCGCCTCGCGGGCGGCGTGCCGGTGGAGGTCACGGCCGACGAGACGACCGGGTACCGCGTCTCCGTCGAGCAGCTGGAGGCCGCGCGCACGGAGCGCACCAAGGTCGTGCTCTTCGTCTCGCCGTCCAACCCGACCGGCGCCGTCTACAGCGAGGAAGAGGCGGAGGCCATCGGCCGCTGGGCCCTCGACCACGGCCTGTGGGTGATGACGGACGAGATCTACGAGCACCTGGTCTACGGGGACGCGAAGTTCACGTCGCTGCCCGCCATCCTGCCGGAGCTGCGCGACAAGTGCATCGTGGTCAACGGTGTCGCGAAGACGTACGCGATGACCGGCTGGCGCGTGGGCTGGGTCATCGGCCCCAAGGACGTCGTGAAGGCCGCGACGAACCTCCAGTCGCACGCCACGTCCAACGTCTCCAACGTGTCGCAGGCCGCCGCGATCGCGGCCGTCTCCGGCGACCTGGAGGCCGTGGCGACGATGCGCGAGGCATTCGACCGGCGCCGCCGCACCATCGTGCGGATGCTCAACGAGATCGACGGCGTCCTCTGCCCCGAGCCCGAGGGCGCGTTCTACGCGTACCCGTCGGTGAAGGGCCTGCTCGGCAAGGAGATCCGCGGCAAGCGCCCGCGGAACAGTGTCGAGCTGGCCGCGCTCATCCTGGAGGAGGCCGAGGTCGCCGTGGTGCCGGGCGAGGCCTTCGGCACCCCCGGTTACCTGCGCCTTTCGTACGCGCTCGGCGACGAGGACCTGGTCGAGGGCGTCTCCCGCATCCAGAAGCTGCTGGCCGAGGCCCAGGACTGAGCGGATGTGACGCACGAGCGGGCCGTCTCCCCCCGGGAGGCGGCCCGCTTCTTCGTTCGGACCAGGGCCCGAAGGTGGAAAGGCGCTACCGGTACGACACGTCCGTGCGGCAGGATCTTGGGATGGAGCGTGTAGCACGTGATGTACGCCAGTTGCCCAAGGCCCACCTGCACCTGCACTTCACCGGGTCGATGCGGCCCACGACCCTGCTGGAGCTGGCCGACAAGTACGGCGTCCGGCTGCCGGACGCGCTGACGAGCGCCGAGCCGCCGAAGCTGCGGGCCACGGACGAGCGCGGATGGTTCCGCTTCCAGCGCCTCTACGACGCGGCGCGCTCCTGTCTGCGGGCCCCGGAGGACATCCAGCGCCTGGTGCGGGAGGCCGCGGAGGAGGACATCGCGGACGGTTCGGGGTGGCTGGAGATCCAGGTCGACCCGACCTCGTACGCGCCCCGGCTCGGCGGGCTCATCCCGGCCCTCGAGATCATCCTGGACGCCGTCGACACGGCGTCGCGGGAGACGGGCCTCGGGATGCGGGTGCTGGTCGCCGCGAACCGTATGAAGCATCCGCTGGACGCCCGCACGCTGGCGCGGCTCGCGGTGCGGTACGCGGAGCGCGGCATCGTCGGCTTCGGGCTCTCCAACGACGAGCGGCGCGGCATGGCGCGCGACTTCGACCGGGCGTTCCACATCGCGCGCGAGGGCGGGCTGCTGGCGGCGCCGCACGGCGGTGAGCTGACCGGGCCGGCGTCCGTGCGCGACTGCCTCGACGACCTGCACGCGTCGCGGATCGGGCACGGGGTGCGGGCGGCCGAGGACCCGCGGCTGCTGCGGCGCCTGGCCGAGTCGGGCGTCACCTGCGAGGTGTGCCCGGCCTCGAACGTCGCGCTCGGCGTCTACGACAAGCCCGAGGACGTGCCGCTGCGCACGCTGTACGAGGCCGGGGTGCCGCTCGCGCTCGGCGCCGACGACCCGCTGCTCTTCGGCTCGCGCCTGGCCGCCCAGTACGAGATCGCCCGCCGCCACCACGCCTTCACCGACGCCGAGCTGGCCGAGCTGGCACGCCAGTCGGTGCGCGGCTCGGCCGCTCCGGACGACATCAGGCAGAAGCTGCTCGGTGGCGTGGAGGAGTGGCTCGCGGCGTGAGCGCCGTCGGGCGCGGCCGGTCAGGCGGGCGCCGAGACGCCGGTGAGCAGCGTACGGGCGATGCGGGCGGCGAACTCGTCCAGGGGCTGCGGCGGCCTGCGGTCCGGGGACGCCTCGTAGGCGAAGGCGCGCTGCGCGCAGGCCCCCAGGAGGAGTGAGGCGGCGGCGAACGTGTCGGCGTCGGGCCCGATGCGCCCGGCCTTCTGCTCGCTCCTCAGATAGGCGTCCAGGCCCTCGATGGGCCGGTGCGGTCCTGTGCCGAGCTCGCGCAGCACGTCGTCGTGGCGGCGCTTGAGGCGGGGCTCCGCGTACAGGGACGCGGCCATCGCGAACGTCTGCTCGTAGAAGAGTGCCGCCTCGCGCGCGATGGCGGTGAGGTTCTCCTCGACGGTGCGGCGCGCGCCCCTCGCGTCGTCGGCCGTGAGGTGGCCGATGAGCGATCCCAGCTTCGGCAGGCGCTCGCTGAGCACCGTCACGAAGAGCTCTTCCTTGTTGGCGAAGTACTTGTAGAGCGCCGCCTCGGAGCAGCCCGCCACCTTGGCGATCTCCTTGGTGGTGGTGCGGGCCAGCCCGATGCTCAGCATGAGTTCGTGGGCCGCGTCGATGATGCGGACCCTCGCGGGCTTCTGGTCCGTGCGGTCCATGCGGTCCATGCGGTCTCCGAACGCGCTTGACGGGTGAGTGAGTGCTCACCCATCCTAAGGGGCAGCACGGGTGAGTGAACACTCACCCACTCATGGAGCCAGACAGACGGACCAGGAGACACACCATGAAGCTCACGGTTTTCGGCGCCACCGGCGGTGTCGGCCAGGAGATCGTCAAGCAGGCCCTGGCGGCGGGGCACGAGGTCACGGCGGTGGTGCGCGACCCCGCGCGGTTCGCCGTGACCGGCGAGCGCCTTCAGGTGTTCCGCTCCGACCTGACCGACCCGGAGGCGCTGCGCCCCGCGGTGGCCGGCCGCGACGCCGTCCTGTCCGGCCTGGGCGCGCGCAAGATCTCCGACGCGGGCGTCGCCACCGCGCTGACGCGGTCGGTCCTGGCCGCGATGGAGGCGGAGGGCACGCGCCGTCTCCTGGTGGTCAGCGCGGCACCGGTGGGCCCGCTGCCGGAGAACTCCCCGCTCGCCGATCGCGCGGCACGGAACGTGATCGGCCTGATCTTCAAGAACGTCTACGCCGACCTGACGGAGATGGAGTCGGAGCTGGCGCGCAGCGCCACCGACTGGACGTCGGTGCGCCCTCCGCGCCTGCAGAACAAACCTCTGACCGGCGCGTACCGGACGGTGATCGGCGGCTTCCCGAACGCGGGCCGCTTCCTCGCGCGCGCGGACGTCGCGCACGCGATGCTGGCGTTGGTGGACGACCCGGCGGCGGTGAAGCAGGGGGTGGGGGTCGCGTACTAGAGGCTGACGCCGACCGTCACCGGCTCGTTGACGAGGGTCACCCCGAATGCCTCGCGGACGCCCGCGACGACCTCACGGGCCAGCGCGAGCAGGTCCTCCGTGGTGGCCTCGCCGCGGTTGGTGAGGGCGAGGGTGTGCTTGGTGGAGATGCGGGCGGGCCCGGTGCCGTAGCCCTTGGTGAAGCCCGCCTTGTCGATGAGCCAGGCCGCGGAGGTCTTGGTGCGGCCCGCGCCCGCGGGGTAGGCGGGCGCCTGCGCGTCCGGGCCGAGCCGCTCGGCCACGCGCGCGTGGAAGGCCGCGAACTGCTCGTCGGTGAGGATCGGGTTGGTGAAGAACGACCCCGCGGACCAGGTGTCGTGGTCGTCGGCGTCGAGCACCATGCCCTTGCCGGCCCGCAGCTTGAGCACGGTCTCACGCGCGCGTGCGGCGGGAACACGGTCGCCCGCCTCGACACCGAGGGTGCGTGCGGTCTCGGGGTACTTGACGGGAGCGCTCAGCCCGCCCGCGTCCTCCAGCTCGAACCGCACGCGCAGCACCACGTACCGGTCGGGCTCGGCCTTGAACCGGCTGTGCCGGTAGGCGAAGCCGCACTCGGCGTTCGGGATGGTGACGGTCTCACCGGCCCGGCGGTCGTAGGCGACCACCTCGGTGATGGTGGAGGAGACCTCCTGCCCGTACGCTCCCACGTTCTGGATCGGCGTCGCACCGGCCGAGCCGGGGATCCCGGCAAGGCACTCGATGCCCGCGAGCCCGGCCGCCACGGTCCGCTCGACGGCGTCGCTCCACACCTCTCCGGCGGCCAGCTCAAGACGCGTCCCGTCGAGTTCGAAGCCCCGGGTGGCGATGCGCAGGGCGGTGCCGTCGAAGCCCTTGTCACCGATGAGGAGGTTGCTCCCGCCACCGATGACCAGCAGCGGGGTGCCCGTGGCATCGGCCTCGCGCACCGCGTCGAGCACCTCGGCGTCCGTGGTCGCGGTGATCAGCCGGGCGGCGGGCCCGCCGAGCCGGAAGGTGGTCAGGGGCGCGAGGGGAGCATCGTGAAGTTCCTGCACGCGCCCAAGCGTACGAGACGGCTCCGCCGCGGGAACGGCACGGCGGGCGACGGCGGGCGACGGCTCCAGGGTGCCGGGCAGGCCCGGCCGGACAGCGCGGGGTGGGGTCGAGCGGGGCCGGGCGGGGCGAGGCGAGACCGGGCAGGCGACGCGAGGCGAGGCGGCGACGCGAGGCGGC
>NZ_JAPHNL010000247.1 GCF_026274175.1 Streptomyces beihaiensis | reverse complement strand
GTCCTGCGCCAGGCCGCCGAACACCCCGGCACCGCCCTGGTGGAGATCTACCAGAACTGCAACATCTTCAACGACGGCGCCTTCGAGATCCTCAAGGACAAGGAACAGGCCGAACAAGCCGTCATCCGCCTCGAACACGACCAGCCCATCACCTTCGGCACCGACCGGTCGAAGGGCGTCGTACGCGACCCGGCCACCGGCGACCTCCACATCGTCGACATCACCGACACCAACCGCGACCGCGTCCTGGTCCACGACGCACACTCCACGTCCCCGACCACCGCGTTCGCACTGGCCCGCCTCGCCGACCCGGCGACCCTGCACCACACGCCCATCGGCGTCTTCCGGGACGTCGAACGCCCGGTCTACGACACGCTGATGGCCGACCAGCTCGACACCGCCATCGAACAGAACGGCAAGGGCGACCTCGCCACGCTCCTCGC
>NZ_JAPHNL010000246.1 GCF_026274175.1 Streptomyces beihaiensis | reverse complement strand
CCGTACGGTCGTGGTCGAGGCCCATCTCCTCCAGGACCGCCAGCTCGATCTCCAGGAACTCGATCGGCACGCGCCGCTCGGTCAGGGCACGGCCCCACGAGCAGGACCCCGTGGAGCCGTGCCCCCGGGAGGCCGAGGACGGTGACGGAGACGGCGGCACGGACGGCGGGCCCGCCTTCGAGGTCGTCTACCTCCTGGAGGCCGACGACCGCGCCGTCGACCGGCTGCGCGGCAGGCTCGACGCCCTCGGCGACTCGCTGGTCGTCGTCGGCGGCGACGGCCTGTGGAACGTCCATGTGCACGTGGACGACGCGGGTGCGGCCGTCGAGGCGGGGGTGGAGGCCGGGCGGCCGTACCGGATCCGCATCACACACTTCGGCCTCGGCGACGCCCACACCACCGGCGCCGGGGCAGGCGGCGGCCGGGCC
>NZ_JAPHNL010000245.1 GCF_026274175.1 Streptomyces beihaiensis | reverse complement strand
CCGATCGGGCCGGTGCCGCCGGTGCCGCGGGGGCGGCCGGGGCCGGGGCGGCCGGAGGGGCGGGGGCGGCCGGTGCCGCCGGTGCCGCGGGGGCGGCCGGGGCCGGGGCCGGAGCCGCGGCGGGGGCGGCCGGGGCGGCGGGCGCGGGGGCGGCCGGAGCCGCGCCGGGCGCACCGATGACGGCCAGCTTGGCGCCGACCTCGGCCGTCTCGTCCTCGCCCACGACGACCTCGAGCAGGACGCCCGCGACGGGGGAGGGGATCTCGGTGTCGACCTTGTCGGTGGAGACCTCGAGCAGCGGCTCGTCCTCCGCGACCTCCTCGCCGACCTCCTTCAGCCAGCGGGTGACGGTGCCCTCGGTGACGGACTCGCCCAGGGCGGGCAGCACCACGTCGGTGCCGGAGGCGCCGCCCGCCGGAGCGGAGGCGGCGGGCGCGGCGGGGGCCTCGGCGGCAGGGGCCGGAGCGGCC
>NZ_JAPHNL010000244.1 GCF_026274175.1 Streptomyces beihaiensis | reverse complement strand
GTCCTGGCGGACGCGGTCGCGGAGAAGTTCGGCGGCGACAGCGTGCCGGAGACCCGGCGCAACGTCGAGTCCTACCTGCGTCATCTCACCGACTTGACACCTTGTGCCGGCGGACGTGGTCGGCGCGGGCGGAATTCGACAGAGTGAATGAGACAGGGAGGAACAAGCCGTGAATCCACTGCAGTTCGCCGCACCGGACACCGAAGAGCACTTCGGCGGACGGTGGGGAAGCGCCCCTCTGCTGCTTGACCGCTCCCGAGGAAATTCCATGCCCGGAGGAAAAGAAGCGAGCATGACCGGCCTTGCCGAATTCCACGATCACCTCGGCGGAATGTCCCCAGACGCCTGGGAGCCCCTCGCCGCGGACCGTCTCTACTCCTGCGCCGACTGGCTTCGCTTCTGCGCCACCGACATCGGCGGTCGGACGGCGACCGGCACCGTTCGCACGGGCGACGGCGCGGTCGCGGTCACCGCGGTCGTCGAGGAGAACAACTCCTTCTACCAGTGGCACACGCAGCTGACCGCCCGCGGCCTGCCCTCCCCCGACCCGGTGGGCTTGATGGTCGGCCAGCGACGTGGCTACCGGACCAGCCTGCTCACCCGGCACGGCGTCGACGTCGACCGGGCGGCACCGGGACTCCTGGACGCCGTACGGGAGCTCGCCACCCGGCTGCCCGGCAGCGTGCTGCCGTCGGGCACCGCGGGGGCCGGAGCCGCAGCGAACCGCCCCACGCCCTGCGTCGCCGGTTTCCTGTCCACGGAGGACGCCCTCGCACTGCGCGCGGCCGGCGGCGTCGACGCCGTGCCGGTGCTGCTCACCACGGACGCCTGGGTGAGCGTGCCCGAGGGCGGATGGGAGGCGTGGCTTCGCACGCTTCCGTCGAAGGGCCGCCGCGACTCGGTCAAGCAGGAGGTCAAGGCGTTCGCCGCGGCGGGCTACGAGATCACCCGAGTCCCGCTGGCCGACAGCTTCACCGCGGCGGCCGGGCTGCTCGCGGCCACCCAGAAGCGGTACGGGCACCCGTACGACATCGACGTGCTCACCGAGTCGTTCCGCCGCCAGGCCACCGCGATGGGGCCGAAGGCCGAGGTGCTGTTCTGCGCGCGGCCCGGCGAGGAGCCGGTCGGCTTCAGCCTCTTCTACGTCCACGGCGACACGCTGTACGTGCGAGCGGTCGGATTCGACTACGAGCGTCTGCTGCGCGGTGCCGCCGAGTACTTCAACCTCGTCTACTACGCCTCGGTGCGCATCGCGGCCGACGCCGGGCTGCGCTGGATCCACCCCGGTATCGAGTCCCCTGACGCCAAGGCGCTGCGCGGTGCGCGGCTGAGGCCGCTGTGGCTGCTCGACCTGAGCGAGGACAGCGTTCTCGCCGGGCACGGGGAGCGGGTGCGCGCGTACAACGCGGCGCGTACCGAGGAGCTCGCCGCGCTCTCCCCGGCCGTCTCCAAGGCGTTGGAGCGCGACCTGTTCGCGCCCTTCTGCTGACCCCGCCGACCGCGCCGCCCCCGGCCTTTTGCGCCACGCCCCGATCCCGTCATGCCCGAAACCACTCGGAAAGGGTTCCCACCCGTGTCCAGTGACACCTCACCCAGCATCCCTGACCGGCCACAGGCCGTCCTGCTCATGGGCGATCTCGTCGTCCTGGCCCGGCAGGGCCGACTCGTGCGGGAGACGATCTCCCGCGGTCTCGTCCCGCTCGCCGTCGTGTCGACGGACACGGATCTGGCCCGGCTGGACGCCGCGCGCTCTGACGCCTCGCACTGCCTGCACGGCCTTGCGGAGGTCGTCCAGGTCGACGACGCGCGGATCACGTCGGTGCTGCCGGCCGTGCAGCCGCTGCTCGGCCGGTACGACGTGCGAGCGGTCCTCTCCGTCGGCGAGGTCTTCGTCGAGCCGGTGGGAGTGCTCGCCGACTGCCTCGGTCTGCCGGGCTCCGGCTCGGCGGCGGCCGTGATCTGCCGCAACAAGCTGCTCCAGCGCACCGCCGTGCCGGAGTTCTCGCCGCGCTGGCAGGTCGTGCCGGTCGCTCAGAGGGCTTCCTTCACGCTGCCGGACGAGGCGTTCCCCGCCGTGGTCAAGCCGGCCGGCCGGTTCTACAGCTCCGGCGTCACCGAGGTCGCCGGCCAGGACGAACTGACCGCCGCTCTCGCCGAGTTCGGCGACGACGAGATCTCGCTCGTGGAAAGCCGGGTGACAGGGCCGGAGTTCTCCGTCGAGGCGTTCGTGCAGGACGGCGAGGTGCTGTGGTCCGGGGTCACCGCCAAGGAGACCAACGAGGAGCAGGGCCCGTACTTCACCGAGCTGTCCCACACCAGTCCCGCCCTGCTGGACGAGGCCGACGAGGCGGCGCTGATCCGCGCCAACACCCAGATCCTGCGCCGGGTCGGCGTGCGTGACGGCATGACACACGGCGAGTACCGGCTGACCTCCGACGGTGTCGTACTCATGGAGATCGCCGCGCGGCTGCCGGGCGACGCCATCACCTTCCTGTGGGAGCTGGCCACCGGTGAGCCCGTCGAGCCGGTGATGCTCGACCTCGCGCTCGGCATCCCCGCCCGCTTCCCCGCGCCGCGGCGCCGCGCCCGCCAGCAGTTCGTCGACCACCCGCACGGCGTGCTGCGGGACGTCACCGCCGACGGCACCGAGGTGTCCTGGCCGTCCCGCGACGACCGCTGGCCGCTGATGGCACCGGTCGACGCGGACGCCGAGCCGGGCACGCGGGGCGTGCTGGTGGGCCGGCTGCCCGGCGACGTGCTCGGAGAGCAACTGCACTCCGGTCACCGCTCGGTGTCGGTGGTGGTCGACGCGCGGCTCGACGCGGACCTGGACCTCGCGGCGAAGCACGCCGTGGAGCGGGTGTCGCTGCACGTCGACCCCGTCTGAGCCGCCCTCACCGGAGCTCACCACCCGTACCGCTGCTCCCCCGTACCACCGATGCGCACCACCCAACCGACAAGAGAGGCACATCATGTCCACTGCCGTCGAGACCCCCCTCTGCCTGGTCTGCGACACCGCGTTCGAGATCGACGCCGACTGGGAGAAGGGCGAGATCACCGAGTGCGGCGCCTGCGGCCAGGAGCACGAGATCGTCGAGAAGTCCGGCGACCTGGTCCGTGTCGACCTCGCCCCCGAGGTCGAGGAGGACTGGGGCGAGTGACGACCGATCCGGAGGTCCTGCTGTCGGTCACCATGCTGCGGCCGGACGAGAAACTGCTGCTGAACGCGGTCCGCGCCCAAGGGCTGCGGGTACGGACCGTGCTGCAGACGGACCTGCCTGAGGTGCTTGCGGGGCGCACCGCCCCGCCGGCCCTCGCGCTGATCCGGAACCTGTCCCACCGTCAGGCGCACGGCACCGCCCAGCGCCTGGCGGTCATGGGCGTGCCCACCCTGAACCGGGCCTCCGCCATCGAAGTCTGCAACGACAAGGGCCTCCAAGCCCTGCTGTTCGCCCGGCACGGCGTTCCGCACCCGGTCACTCTCCACGCCTACGGCTACGACCAGGTCCGCGACACGGTGGCCGGTCTCGGCCACCCCGTGGTGATCAAACCGGTCAGCGGCTCGTGGGGGCGCGGTGTGACCCTGCTGGCCGATCCGGCCGGTACGGAGGCGTGGATCGGCGGGCGCGAGTCCGTCGACGCGGCAGGGAAGCTCTTTCCCGTCCTCGCCCAGGCGTACGTCGACAAGCCCGGCCACGATCTGCGGGTCGTCGTCGTGGGGCGTACGCCGGTGGTGGCGATCCAGCGGGTGTCGCCCGACTGGCGCACCAACACACACCTGGGCGCCCAGGTACGGCGGGTGGAGATCACCCCCGAGATCGAGAAGCGGTGCGCGCAGGTCGTCGAGGCCCTCGGCGAGGGCTTCTACGGCGTCGATCTGGTCGAGGACCGCGGCACCGGAGAGCTGATGGTGCTGGAGGTCAACGCCAACCCCGAGTTCGCCAGGTCCGCCGCCACGCACGGAGTGGACGTGGCCGGACTGCTCGCCGCCCACATCGCCGAGGTGGTCGGCGAGAGGGCCGGGTGAGGCCGCGCCTCACCCGCCCGACCGTCCGTCCGATCCCGACCCTGCCGTCCTCTCAAGGAGAACCGGAAGACCCCATGGAACTGTTCGACACGGCGACCGTGCTCACCCGGGTCCTCACCTCGGGTGTGGTCATGAGCATCGAGAAGAACGACCGCGAACTGCCTGGCCTGGAAAGGTTGTTGACCAAACGTTCGGGCCGTGCCCACGCCGTGCTGGTCAACAGCCGCAGCGCGGCCGTGCACTCCGCGCTCGCGGGGCAGGGCATCGGGCACGGCGACACCGTCCACCGGCCGGGGCTCGACGCGAAGGACACCGCGTTCCTCGCCTGGCTGGGCGTCCGGGCCGTCGAGGAGGACCCGGGTGCGCCCGCCTGCGCCTTCGACCACATCGCGCTGGACGCGCACACCGCGCACCGGCTGCCCGAACTGGCCGCCGGCTCCACCGCGCCCGCGCTCGTCGTGGACCTGACGCCGCTGGGCTTCGGCCCGGCCGCCGCCGTCCTCACCGACGACCCGGCCATCCGTTCCCGCGCCGAGCGGCTGAAGATCTTCGGCGCCCACGACCTGCGGACCATGTGGACGCAGGAGGAGGACGCCGCCGACCTGGTGCCCGGCGTCCAGTTCAACTACCGGCTCAGCCCGCTCGTCGCGGCCTGCGTCCGCATGGCTCTCAGCCAGGCGGTTCGCCCTCTGACCTCCACCGGAGCTGCCCAGTGATCACCGACTTTCCCAAGAGCCCGCTGCCGCTGCCCGATCCGGCGGAGCTGTCCGGCGAACTCGCCGCGTTCGGCGGCGGTTCGATCATCCCCAAGGAACTGCGCAGGACCGTCTTCCCGGTCATCACCAAGGAGGACGTGTTCACGCTGATGCTCGCCCAGCGGCAGACGCCCGAGAAGGTCGTCGCCGACTTCGCGGAGAGCTATCGCGCCACGGTGGGCGCGAACTTCGCGCTGCCGACCGCCAGCGGCACCTCCAGTCTGCACCTCGCCCTGGTCGGCGCGGGCGTGCGGCCCGGCGACGAGGTGATCGTGCCCGCGTTCACCTTCATCGCCACCGCGCAGGCCGTCGTCGCCGCGCACGCGGTCCCGGTGTTCGTCGACATCGACCCGCGTACGTACTGCATGGACCCGGCGGCCGCCGCCGCGGCGGTCACCGAACGCACCCGCGCGATCATGCCGGTCCACGTCCACGGGCTGCCCGCCGACGTGCCCGCGCTGCGCGCGCTCGCCGACCGGCACGGCATCGCCCTGGTCGAGGACGCCTCCCACGCCCACTCGGCGAGCATCGGCGGGCAGGTGGCCGGTTCCTTCGGTGACGCCGCCGGGCAGAGCCTGATGGCCGACAAGAACTTCCCGCTCGGCGGCGAGGGCGGCATCGCGTTCTTCCGCACCGAGGAGGCTCACCGCAGGGCCGCCGACTACGTCCGCGAGCACGGCATCGACTACGAGATGTCATGGGTCGCCGCCGCGTTCGGCTCAGGCCAGCTGGCCCGGCTGCCGTACTACGACGCGGTCCGCGCCCGCAACGCCGAACTGCTCGGCAAGGCCCTGGACGAGACCGGCCTGTTCGCGCCGCCCCACGTGCCCGAGGGGCACGTCCACGCGTACAACATGTACCGGATCGGGCTGCGCCCGGAGCGGGTAGGGCTGGAGGACCTGCCCGTCTGGGCGGTCAAGGAGGCCGTGCACGAGCTGCTGGTCGCCGAGGGCGTCCCGGCCCGTGAGTGGCAGAACACCCCCATCCCCTGCCATCTGCCCTTCCGGCACCGCGACGGCTTCGGTGGCGGCCACCCGTTCACGCTCAACCCGTCCGCCGTCCGCGACCACCGGCCGGGAGACTTCCCGGTCACCGTCGGCATGCTGGAGTCCACCCTGGTGCTCTGCCGCGAGCTGCGGGCCCCCGTCGAGTACGAGCGGGCACTGCGCTACGCCGACGCCTTCCGCAAGGTGGCCGCCCGCCCGGACGCCATCCGCAAGCTGGTCGCGGACGGCGACTACCGCCGCCCCTACGAGAAGGCGGCCCGCCTTGGCTGAGCACATACGCGAGGCGGTCGAGCCCCTGGTCCGGGTCGCCGTGGTCGGAGCCAGCGGCTACACCGGCGGCGAGGTCATCCGCCTCCTCCAGGACCACCCGAACGCCGAGATCGTCTTTCTCTCGGCCGAGCGCAACGCGGGGCAGACCGTGGGCTCGGTGCACCCGTGGCTGCGCAACTGCCCCCGCATGCAGAAGCGGAAGTTCCAGCCGCTGTCCGAACTGCCGGACGTGGACGTGGCGTTCAGCTGCCTGCCCACCGGGGCGCTGCCCGAGCGGCTGCCGCTGCTCGCCGAGCGCGCCAAGCGGGTGTTGAACCTCGCCGGTGACTTCCGGCTGCGTGACGCGGGAGCCGTCGAGGAGCACTACCCGCGAACGGCCGCCCACCCGCCGTCGGAACAGTTCGCCTACTACGTGCCGGAACTCTCGCCCGTCGTCCCCGACGGACGGTTCGTGAGCCTGCCCGGCTGCATGGCCGTCGCCTCTCTCTATGCCCTCTACCCGCTGCTCGCCGGGGACCTGGTGGAGCCCCGCGTGATCGTCGACGCCAAGACCGGCTCCACCGGCGGCGGGCGCAGCGGCGGCGAGCCGCCGGCCGAGCGCGCGGGCAACTTCCGCGTCCACAAACTGCACGGCCACCGGCATGCCCCCGAACTGGCGCAGGCACTGGCCGAGTTCACCGGAGTCGGTCTCGACCTGCAGTTCTCCGCGCACAGCCTGGACGTGCCGCGCGGCATCCTGGTCACCTCCTACAGCCAGCTGCGGCCGGGCGTGGAGCCGATCGACGTCAAGCGTGCCTACGCCAAGGCGTATGTCGGCAAGCCGTTCGTGCGGGTCCGCCCGGCGCCGCGGGCGCCGCACGACTTCCCGATGCTGAAGGCGGTCGTCGGCTCCAACATCGCCGAGGTCGCCGTCTCCGTACGCGGCGACGAGTGCGTCGCCGTCGCCGCCATCGACAACCTGGTCAAGGGTGCGGCCGGACAGGCCATCCAGGCGATGAACCTGCTGTGCGGACTCGGCGAGGGCACCGGCCTGCCCAGGACGGCGGTGGCGCCGTGAAACCCCTGTACGTGGTCAAGGCGGGCAGCGCCACCCTCGACCGGGGCACGGTCTTCGCAGAGATCGCCGACCTGGTCGCGGGTGGCGCCCGGGTGCTGCTCGTGGCGGGCGGCGCGACCGGCATCGCCCGTCACTACGAGGCGATCGGCCGGCTCGTGCCGATGCTGCGGCTGCCCGGCGGGGACCTGGTGCGCCACTGCCCGCCGGAGGAGATGGCCCACATCGTCGACGCCTACGAGCGGGTCACACTGCCCGCCGCCGAGGAGGGGCTGCGCGCGGCGGGTCTGACGGTCTTCACTTCCGTGGCGGCGCGCGGCGACCTGGTGCGGGGCCGCGCCAACCGGCCCCTGAAGACGGTCACCCCCGAGGGACGCAGCCGGGTGGTCCGCGACCACCGCGCGGGCACGGTCCGCGGTGTCGACGCCGCCCGGCTCGCGGTGCTCCTCGACGCGTACGACGTCGTCGTGCTGAGCCCGCCGGTGGCCGACCAGGACGGCGGCAGCCCGTTGAACGTGGACGCCGACATGCTGGCCGCCGCCCTGGCGAACGCCCTGGACGCAGACCACCTGCGCCTGGTCACCGGCACCCCCGGCCTGCTCACCGACCCGTCCGACCCGGCGTCCACGCTGCGCCACGCCCACCCGGGCGAGGCGGGCGGGTACGCGGGCGGCCGGATGCGGCAGAAGGTGCGCGCCGCCGAACTCGCCCTGGAGGGCTCCGCCGACGTGGCGATCACCGGTCCGCACACCCTGACCGAGCCGGCCGGCTGGACCCGGTTCTGGCGCGCCAAGGAGCCCGACGCGGATCTCACCCTGCTCAGCCGGTCGGTGGGCGTGCCCTCGGTCTCCGGCGACGAGAGGGAGCTGACGGCGCTGCTGCGGGAGTGGTGCGCCGAGCGAGGCATCGAGGCGACGACCGACGAGGTCGGAAACCTGGTCGCCACCCGCGGTACCGGGACCGGGCGCAGGCTGCTGCTCCTCGGCCACCTCGACACCGTGCCGCACCGCTGGCCCGTCCGGTGGGAGGGCGAACAGCTGTGGGGCCGCGGCAGCGTCGACGCCAAGGGCTGCCTGGTCAACTTCCTGCAGGTGCTGGCCGACGCCGACGTCCCGGAGGACGGGCAGCTGCGTGTGGTCGGCGCGGTCGAGGAGGAGATCTCCTCGTCCAGGGGCGCCTTCCACGTGCGTGACCACTATCCGGCCGACGCCGTCGTCATCGGTGAGCCCAGCGGGGCGGGCACCTTGACCCTCGGCTACTTCGGGCTGTTCAAGCTGCGGGTGACCGTGCGCGTGGGAAGCGGGCACTCCGCGGGGATGGACGCGGTCAGCGCCCCCGACGCCCTGATGCGGGCTCTGGAGGACATTCGGGACGTGGTGCGCCAGGAGGCGTCGGACGCGCTCAGCGCCGTCATCGACATCAACTCCAGCACGGGCCGTGAGCACCACCGGGCGGTCGGCGTCCTCAACTTCCGGGTGCCGCCGGGCGCCGATCTGGAGCTGCTGCGCAAACTCGCGCTCGACCAGGCCGGTGACGGGGTGGAGATCGAGGTGCTGCGGGCCACGCCGGGCCATGCGGGCAGCCGCACCGGGCCGCTGGCCAAGGTGTTCGGGCGGGCCTTCGCGCGGGCCGGGATCAGGCCCCGGCACGTGGTGAAGAAGGGCACGTCGGACATGAACACGCTGGCCACCACCTGGCGGGATGTGCCGATGGTGGCGTACGGGCCGGGTGACTCGGCGCTCGACCACACCGACGTGGAGCGGATCGACGCGCGTGACGTGCGCACCGCCCGCCGGGTACTGGCCGACGCGGTGAGCCGGTGGTTCGCGCTGCCGACGGTGCGCGCGGGCGCGCCGGTGGCTTCGGAAGGAGACCGCGCATGACGATCGCACCCGACGTCGCGCAGGACACGGACGCCCTGCTCGCCGAGCGTGCGGCAGCGGCCCGCAGGCTCGTCGTCGACATGGCCGCGAGCCCGCGCGGCTGCCACCTGGGCGGCAGTCTGTCCGTCCTCGACATCCTCATCGCCGCCCTGCACCGCGCCGAGCGCCAAGACGGCACCGAGGTGGTGCTCAGCAAGGGCCACGCGGCGGCCGGGCTGTACGCGGCGCTGCACGTCAGCGGCGTCCTCGCCGAGAACCCGGCCGAGCACTACGGCATGGCGGGCCACCACTACACCGGCCATCCCAGCGCCAAGGTGGCCGGGGTGCGGTTCCCGACCGGCAGCCTCGGCCACGGTGTGCCCTACGCGGCCGGCTGGGCCCTGGCCCGCAAGCTTGCCGGGCAGGCCGGGCTGGGCATCGCCGTGGCCGGTGACGGGGAGCTCCAGGAGGGCCTGGTCTGGGAGACCTGCCAGGTCGCCGCCGCCCAGAAGCTCGGCAACTTCGTGCTCGTCGTGGACCGCAACGGCGGCCAGAACGACGGCATGGTCGCCGACATCTCCCCGATGCCGTCGCTCGCGGAGCGGTTCGTCGCCTTCGGCTTCAACATCGCCACCGTCGACGGGCACAACCTGCCCGCCCTGCGCGCCCTGTTCGACGAGGACCGCTCCGGTGCGGACCGGCCGCTGGCCGTGATCGCCGACACCGTCAAGGGCAAGGGCGTGCCGCCCGTCCAGGGCAGGGCCGGCTCCCACTACGTGACCATCGACGCCGAGCGCGCCGCCACATGGAAACGGATGATCGTATGACCCTGTCGGGGCGCGACGCCTACCGCGCCGAACTCACCGCGCTCGCTGCCGACGACCCCCGGATCGTGTGTCTGGAGGCCGACCTCGGCGGCAAGAAGCACCCCTTCCAACAGGCTTTTCCCGACCGGTTCTTCAACGTGGGCATCGCCGAGGGCGCGATGCTCGACATGGCGGCCGGGCTGGCCTGCGCCGGCCTCAAGCCGTTCGTCTCCACCTTCGCGCCGTTCGCCGCGCTGCGTGCCGCGGAGAGCCTGAAGCTCACGCTCGGCCACCTGGCGGCCGGGGTGACGGTGGTGGCGCCGTACGCCGGGGTCGCCGGTGCCTGGTTCGGCACGACCCACCACTGTCTGGAGGACCTGGCGCTGCTGCGGGCGATCCCCGGAGTCGCCGTGGCCGCGCCCTACGGGGAGCGGGACATGCGGGACGTGGTGCGGGCGGCCGCCGCCTCCGGACGGCCGCACTACATCCGCACCGGCCGCAACGCCGCCTACGACAGCCTGCCGCGCGCGGGTGCCGAGCTGCCGCTCGTCACCTGGGCCGCGCCGGACGGGACGGACGGTGTCTGTCTGGTCTCGGTCGGTGAGGAGGGCACCCGGCTCGCCCTGGAGGCGACGGCCGCCCGGCCCGGTCTGGCTCACGCCCACCTGACCTATCTGGACCACCACAGGCTCCAGTTGGCGGCGATGGAGCTCGCCGACCGGTACGGCAGCTTCGTGGTCGTCGAGGAGCACCGGGCCGAGGGCGGGGCGGCGGAGGCGCTCGCTCTGCTGCTGCCGCACTGCGAGGTGCGCGGCGTCAACGCGGGGCACCGCTGGCCGTCCGAGGGCGGCGACCACCACCAAGTCATGTCCCAGCTGGGCCTGGACCTCCCTGCGGTGCTGCGCGAGGCCGACGTGGCGACAAGGACCCACGCGCACACACCGTTCGCCCTGCCCGTCGGCTGAGCACGACCCCCGGATTCCACTCGACCCCTCCGCCCCCTGCGACCGTTGGAGCCCCCTGATGACCCACCCCTTCGAGATCGACCACCAGGGCCTCGCGCCCACGCCGGCGCCCGAGGTGCCGGCGGCCCGCCGCGGCGGCCGTGTCGTGCTCCTCGCCGACGCGCCGCCCGAGCACGTCGACCCGGCGCAGATGTACATCGGTACGACCCTCGGTGTCGCCACCGGCCTGTTCCACCGCACACTCACCGGCTACATCGAGAGCCACGACGGCGGACCCCGGCGGCTCGTGGGCGACCTCGCCACGGACACCGGGCGCTCCACCGACGGTGGCCGCACCTGGACGTACACGCTGCGCGAGGGCCTCCGGTTCGAGGACGGCACCCCGATCACGTCCCACGACGTGGCGCACGCGATCGCCCGCTCCTTCGGGCCGAACGGCGTCTACGGCCCGCAGTTCGTCCAGCAGGCCCTCGACCCGGAGCGCGGCTACCGGGGCCCCGAGCAGGACGGGCCGTACGCACCCGGCGTGAGCACCCCCGACGACCGCACCCTCGTCTTCGAACTGTCCGAGGCGACACCGGGTTTCCCGTTCTTCGCCACCACGACCACGACCACCCCGGTCCCGCGCGACCGCGACACCGGCGCCGACTACGAGACGTCCTGGCTGTCGACCGGCCCGTACCGGGTGCGTGAGTCCCGGCCCGGCCGCCACATCCTGCTGGAGCGCAACCCGCACTGGGACCCGGCGACCGACCCGATCCGCCACCAGTACCCGGACGAGGTGCTGTGGGAGTTCGGTGTGGCGCGCGACCGGCAGACCGAGCGGCTGCTCGTACCCGTCGGCCGGGACCGGTGCGCGGTGGCCACCTTCGACGTGTCCGAGGAGCGTGTCGCCGAGGTCGAGGCCGATCCGGGGCTGCTGGCCCGTGTCGTCTCCGGACCCTCCGCCTACCTCCAGTACGTGTACGTCAACACGCGCCGTGTCACCGACGTCGACGTGCGCCGCGCCCTCAACTACGCCTTCGACAAGGGCACCTGTGTCCGTCTCGCCGGTGGCAGCGCGGGCGCCGAGCGGGCCGGGACCATCCTCGCCCCGATGGTCCCCGGCCACCGCGCCGAGGACGTCTACCCCTCGGGTGAGCACGGCGATCCGCTGAAGGCCAAGGAGCTGCTGGCCGGCAAGGAGCTGCGCCCGCTGGTCTTCGCCTACCCCGACACCGTGCCCAACGCCCCGGTGGCGCCCGCCGTCAAGGCGGCGCTGGAGGCGGCGGGCTTCGAGATCGAACTGCGGCCGGTCGACAAGGCGTCCTTCTACAGCCTCATGGGTGAGGCCGACAACGACTGCGACCTGATCTACGGAGTGTGGGGGCCCGACTTCCCGGACGCCTCCGGCGTCTTCGACGTCCTCTTCCGCGGAGACCGGCTCACCCGCAGCGGCAACATGAACCTGTCGTACTTCGACGACCCGGAGATCACCGCAGAGATCGCCGCCCTGGCGCAGGAACCGGACCGCACGGCCGCCGCGCGGCGCTACGCCGACCTGGACCGCCGCCTGATGGCCGAGCACGCGCCGGTCGTCCCCGTCTACTACAAGCGGCAGTTCACCCTCTACGGCCCCGGCGTGGGCGGTCTGTTCCTGAGCGCCCAGTACTTCGTGCCCAACCTCACCCGCATGTACGTCACCGCCTGACGGTCCACATCCGTACGACTGCGAAAGGAAGGTGGTCCGCGATGGTGGACCGCGTCACCGAGCTCTACAACAAGGAGAGCCTCCTCGACGGCAGCCCGCTGCCCACGATCATGACGGAGGTCGAGCGGGACCCCCAGCTCGCCAACTGGACCGGGTCGTATCTCTCCCGTCCGCTGTTCGTGGAGCGGCGCGAGATCGAGGCGTTCGCCGACGACGTCCTCGCCCTGTTCGACGTCATCACCTCCCTGCCCGAGCGGCTCTTCGGCGGCGACCTCGACGCCTACTGCGCCGCGCTCTCCATCGACGAGGGCCGCAAGAAGCTGATCACCCGCCTCGGCGGCACGACGCCGCCCCGGTACGGCCGCGCCGACATGTACCACGACGGCACCTCCTTCAAGCTGCTGGAGACCGGCATCGCCAGCGAGGTCGGCGGCGCCGACCGGGCCGGGGCCATCCCGCGCGCCCTGCTGGAGGCAGCTCCGTTCGCCGAGTTCGCCGAGCGGCACGGTCTCGGCTACACCCACACCGGGCGGGCCGTGGCGGGCGCGCTGGCCGGGGCGGGCGCCGCCGTCGCCGGCGGGCGTGAGCCCGTCGTCGCGCTCCTGGAGGGGCCGGGGGGGCTCGCGAACTACGCGAGCCACTGGAACACCTTCCGTGACGTCATGCGCGGCTTCGGCCTCGACTTCCATGTCGCCGAGATCGGTGACCTCACCTTCCCCGGCGGCAAGCCGCACCTGTCCGGGCGGCCGGTGGACGTGATCCTGCGCTGCTTCACCGTCGAGGAGATCATGGGCGACCCGCACGGCGCCGACCTCGTCGAGCCGGTCTTCCGCGCCCATGAGGACGGACGTGTCGTGCTGTTCACCCCGATGGAGAGCAACCTCTTCGCCAACAAGGCGTGCCTGGCCCTGCTCTCCGACCCCCGCCACCATGACAGCTTCACCGCCGCCGAACGCGAACTGATCGACCGGGTCCTGCCGTGGACGCGGTCCCTCAAGGACGCCGACGCCGAGCTGCTGGCCTACTGCCGCACCCACCGCGAGGAACTGATCCTCAAGCCGAACGCCTTCTACGGCGGGGTCGGCGTCATCGCCGGCTGGACCACCCCGCAGGAGGAGTGGAACAGGGCCGTCACGGCCGCGGTCGCGGACGGCGCGATCGTCCAGCGGCGCGTCGTACCGCGCAGCGAGCCCGTCGTGAACCCGCGGACGGGCGAGGTCGAGGACTGGCAGGCCGCGTGGGGCCTGTTCTACACGCCCGGCGGCTACGCCGGTGCCTACGCCCGAGCCGTACCGGCCTTCGAGAGCCCGGTCATCGGCGTCACCGCCTACAAGAACACCCGCACCGCGGGCGTTCTCCACTACTGACAGGGGGCCGACCATGGCAACACCCTCGGGCGGCGCACTGTCCAGGCTGCTGGACAGCACCCTGGTGCCGCGCAGCTCCATCGGCCGCAAGCTCGCCGTCACCGCACTGGTCAACGCGCTCGGCACCGGCATGTTCTACGCCGGTTCGGCGCTGTACTTCACCAAGGTCGTCGGACTGAGCGACGGCCAGGTGGGCCTCGGCCTCTCCCTCGCCGGGCTCGTCGGATTCCTCGGCACCGTGCCGGTCGGCATGCTCGCCGACCGCATCCGTGCCGGACGCGTCTACGTCGCCATCCAGGTGTGGCGCGGCCTGGGCAACCTCGCCTACTGCTTCGTCGGAAACTTCACCACCTTCGCCGTCGTCGCCTGCTGCATCGGCCTCGCCGACGCGTCCGTGCCGCCGGTCAGCCAGGCCGTCGTGGGCAACGCCGTCGGCGAGGAGGAGCGCGGCGACACCCTCGCCAAGGTGCGGGCGGTACGCAACGTCGGCTTCGGTCTGGGCGCGCTGGTGGCCACCGGCGCCATCCAGCAGGGCAGCCACAGCGCCTTCCTGGTGCTGATCGCGGGCAACGCGGTGTTCTTCCTCGTCTCCGCCGTCATGCTCCAGCGGGCCGGTGTGACCCGCCTGGCCACCGTCGCCGCGCCCGCCAGGAACCGCAGGCCCACCCTCGTCGCCGACCTGCGTTACCTGGCCACGGCCGGCCTGAACGGCCTGCTGTCCATGCACATGACGCTGCTGCCGCTGGCGCTGCCGCTGTGGATCTCGCAGCACACCGACGTCCCGCTCGCCGTGTACGGGCCGCTGTACGTGCTCAACACCGTCATGGCGGTGCTGCTCCAGGCTCGCTTCGCCAAGCCGTCCGACACGCTGCGCGGTGCGGTCGCCTCGATGACGTGGGCCGGGTTCTCGCTCGGCGCCTTCGCGCTGGCCTGCTGGGCGATGGGGGCGAGCCGGGCGGTCTGGGCGGGCGTGGTGTTCGCGGTGCTCGCCGTGGCGCTGCTCAGCGCCGCCGAGCTGTGGCAGTCGGCCGGAGCGTGGGCCATCTCGTACGAGCTGGCGCGCCCCGACCGACTCACCCAGTACCTGTCCACGTTCCAGCTGGGCACCGCCCTCCAGGGCATCGTCGCCCCCTGGGTGATCACCGCGCTGATCCTGCCGCACAGTCTGGGCTGGCCGGTGTTCGCGGCGGTGGCGGCGGTCGCGGGCATGGCGGTGACGGCGACCGTGGGGCGCGCGGAGATCAGAGCGCGGGAGGCGGCGTCGGTCACGCAGGCTGCGGCCGCCGGGGCCGAGTTCGAGCCCGAGCCCGAGGCAGCGGCGGCGGGAAAGGCGTCCTGACATGCCCAACATCCTCATCGTCAGCGGCGGTTCGAACCTGCACGTCATGCTGCGCGACCTCGGCCCGGACATCCGCACATCGGTGATCTGCCGGGCCTCGGCCCTCCCGCTGGTCGGCGGGCTCGCCGACAACCGGGCGGTCATCGTGCTCGCCGACGACACCCCCACCGAGGGCTGGCTGGCCGCGGCGCGGCGGCTGCACCAGGAGTGGCCGGTGGACCGGGTGGCCGCGTTCTCCGAGATCGACCAGGACCGCGCCGCGGCCGTCGCCGAGCGGCTGCGCGTGCCCTGCCACCGGCTGCGCACGGTGCGCCTGACCCAGGACAAGCTGCGGATGCGGCGTCGGCTGCGGGCCGCGGGCGTCGAGGACGTGCTGCATCTGCAGAGTGCCGACCTCGCCGAACTCACCGCCTTCCAGGAGGCGGTGGGCGGCCCGGTGGTGCTCAAGCCGACCTCGGGACGGGCCAGCGTGGGCGTCGCCGTCGCCGCGACCCCCGGCGAACTGCCCGCCGCGCTGACCGCCACCACCGGCGCCCGGGTGCCCCGGCTCGACCCGTCGCCGCCGCTGGCGGAGGCGTTCGTGCCGGGGCCCGAGTACAGCGTGGAGGCGGTCACTGCCGAGGGGGCGCACCACGTTCTCGCGGTGACGGAGAAGTTCAAGGACGCGGCGACGAAGGTGGAGACCGGCCATGTGATGCCCGCCCGCCTGGACCCGGACACCGAGCGTGCCGTCGTCGCACACGTGCGTACCGTCCTGGACGCCCTGGGCGTGGAGTCGGGCCCGACCCACACCGAGGTGATCGTGGGCCCCCGGGGGCCGGTGACCGTCGAGACGCACCTGCGGATCGGCGGCGACGAGATCCTCCACCTGGTACGGGACGTCAGCGGCGTGGACATCTACGACCTGTGGGCCCGGCAGGCCGCCGGCCTGTCCGTCGCGGACGATCCGGGCCTGTCCGTACGCCGCGGCGCACCGGTCTACGCGGGCGCGGCGGCCATCCGCTATCTCGCTCCCGACCTGCGCGGACGTCTGGTGCGCATCGAGGGCCTGGCGGAGGCGGCCGCGCTCGAAGGGGTGCGCGACGTGCGCCAGTTGCTGCCCGACGGCACCGAACTGACCGGCCTGCACAGTTCGTACGCCCGCCTCGCCCACGTCCGGGTGACGGCCGCCGACGCGGGCGCGGCCGTGGCGCTGGCCGACAAGGCGGTCGGGCTGCTGCGCCCGGTCACCGACTGAACCCCGCTGACGAGGAGCTCTTCTCCCATGACATCCATGACCGCCCCCAGGATCACCATCGCGTTCTACTCCTCCACCGGCAACGTCCTGCGTCTGGCCGAGGCCGCCGCCGAGGCCGCCGCCAAGACCGGCGCCGAGGTACGGCTGCGGCGGATCCCCGACCTGACCGCCGACACCGTCGTGCCGGGCACCGAGGACGCCGTCGCGGCCCGGCGCGAGGCCGTCCAGGACATTCCCGTCGCGACCAACGACGACCTGGTGTGGGCCGACGGCATCCTGCTGGGCACGCCGGTCCGCTTCGGGCTGCCCGCGGCGCCGGTCTCCGTCTTCGTGGACGCCACCGCGCCCGTGTCCATCCCCGGTCTGCTCGCCGACAAGGTGGTGTCGGCCTTCACCTCGGGATCGGCGCCGCACGGCGGCCAGGAGACAGCCCTGCTGTCGCTGTACAACGCCGTCTGCCACTGGGGCTCGTTCGTCGTCGCCAACGGCTCCACCGACCCGGTCCTCTTCCGCGAGGAGAACGGCAATCCGTACGGCACCTCGAACGTCACCCGCAACCGTCCGGGCAACGTCCACGAGGACAACATCGCAGCGGTCGAGTTCCAGGCCCGCAAGGTCGTGCGGGCGGCCGCGATCGTGGCCCGCGGGGTGCGCACTGGCACCGCGTGACCTGACACATTCCGAGCCATCTGACAGGGCCGGGAGACGGGCGTGGCCCCGCCCGGACACCGCGCGCGACGATTCCCGCGCGGCACGGAAAGACATTGTGGACTCGCGTCGCCGAAAGGGACTTTCAGTGATCACCACCGGAACGCACCCCGCCCAGCGGGGCACCCGACAGGCCACCCTCCCGGTCGGCATCCTGGGCACGGGATCCTGCCTGCCCTCTCGGATCATCACCAACGACGAGGTCGGCGCCCCGGCGGGCGTCGACGACGCGTGGATCCACAGCCGTACCGGCATCCGCGCCCGCCGCTGGGCCAAGCCCGACGAGGCCACCTCCGACCTGGCGGCCGCGGCGGGCCGCGCCGCTCTGGAGGACGCCGGTGTCCGGGGCTCCGAACTGTCCCTGGTCGTCGTGGCCACCTCCACCCCGGACTCCCCGCAGCCGCCCACGGCCAGTGCGGTCGCCGACGGTGTCGGCGCGGGCCTTGGCGCCGCTGCCTTCGACGTGAACGCGGTGTGCAGCGGCTTCGTCTTCGCCCTGACCACCGCCGAGCGCATGCTGCGCGACGCCGGCGGGTACGCCCTGGTCGTAGGCGCCGACATCTATTCCCGCATCCTCGACCCGCACGACCGGCGCACCGCGATCCTGTTCGGCGACGGGGCGGGCGCGGTCGTCCTCGGGCCCTCCGCCGCGGCACGCCCGCTCAGCGCCCGCCTGGCCGGATTCGGCGCCGACCGCGACCTGATCCAGGTGCCCGCGGGCGGCAGCCGGCTGCCCGCCTCCGCCGACACCCTGCGCGACGGGCAGCACTACTTCACCATGAACGGCCGCGCCGTGCGCGAGTTCGTCGCGGGCCGGGTGGCCCCGGCCATCCGCGCGTTCCTGCGCGATCACGCCGTCGACCCGGCCGACATCGACCATTTCGTCCCGCACCAGGCCAACGGCCGCATGCTCCAGGACCTCGCCGCACGGGTCGGCGTCCCCGCCGACCGCATGCGCACCACCGTCGAGACGTACGGCAACACCGGCTCCGCCTCCATCCCGGTCACCCTCGACGCGGCCGCCCGCCGGGGCGAGGCCCGCCCCGGCGACCGCGTACTCATGGCCGGGTTCGGCGGCGGCATGGCGATGGGGCTTGCGCTCCTCACCCTCTGACCTCAGGAGAAAACGTGATCGACGTCCTCACCGACGCCCAGGTCGACGCCTACCTGGACCGCATCGGCGCCCCGCGCCCCGAGAAGGCCGACTTCGAGGCGCTGCGCCTGCTGCAGGAACGCCAGTGCCTCGCCGTGCCGTTCGAGAACCTCGACTACCACCTCGACGCCGAGGTCCACATGGACGAGCGGGCCGTCCACAAGATCGTCGACCGGCGGCGCGGCGGCGGCTGCTACGAGGTCAACCCGGCCTTCGCGCTGCTGCTGCGCACCCTCGGCTACGAGGTGGAGATCCTGCCCGGTCAGGTCTACCGTCCCGAGGGCCCCGGCCCGTTCCTCGGCCATCTGGCGCTGCGGGTCCGCCTCGACGGGTTCGACTGGCTGGTCGACACCGGGTTCGGCCGCAACAGCAGGCACCCGCTGCGCTTCGACGTCACCGAGCCGCAGACCGACCCACACGGCACCTACGAGGTGCGTCCCAACGAGGAGTTCGGCGGCCACGACGTGTTCCTCGGTGGCCGCCCGCTGTACCGGGTGGGCGAGCGCGCGGTCCGGGTGGCGGACTTCGCCCCGACGCTGTGGTGGTGGCGCACCGCGCCCGAATCCCCGTTCCTCCAGGACCTGTTCTGCTCCCTGCCGACCGAGGACGGCGGCCGGATCACGCTCAAGGGCGACCGGCTGACCGTGGTCGGCGCGGACGGCCGCACCACCGTGGAACTGCCCGACGACGCGGCGGTGCTCGCCGCCTACCGCGAGCACTTCGGCATCGCCCTGGACCGGCTGCCCGGCCGTCCGGCCGACGGCAGCGCCGAAGTGCAGACGGGCTGAGCGCGCCATGACCGAAGCGCCGCACGGCCCGCCCGAGCCGCCGACCGACCCCGCCGAGCTCCCCGCCGTGTTCGCCAGAGCCTTCAACTCCGGTGACATCGCCGCTGTGGACCGCCTCTTCGCGCCCGGAGCGGTCTTCGTCACCGCACCGGGACGGTCCGTCAGCGGCGACGAACGACGCGCCGCGAACGCCGAGTTCCTGGGGCTTGGCATCCCGATGGACCTCACCCTGCGACACACCTACGTCTGTGACGACATCGCCCTGCTCATCGGCGACTACGTGATCTCGGGCACCGGACCCGACGGAACGCCGGTCCACCTGGAGGGCTCGGCCACCGACGTGGCCCGCCGCGGCCCGGACGGCCGCTGGCGCTACGTCATCGACAACCCGTCCGGCACGAGTCGCTGAGCGCGGCGTCAGCCGGACACATCGAGTACCGCGCATACCGCGCCGTGCCCCTTTCGGGCGCCGCCCGACCGCCCCATGAGCCCCTTCAGGAAGGAACCCCGTGCCGACCGCCGCCGACAGCGTCCTCGACCTGCCCTTCGACGCCGAGCCCGACCCCGAGGAGTACCTGCGCGCCGCCATGCGCTGGCACTTCTCGCCGGAGACGGGATCGCCGTTCTGGCTGGAGCGCGCCGGGTCGCTGGACTTCGACCCGCTGACCGACATCCGTACGTACCAGGACCTGACCCGGTTCCCGAACTTCGCGTCGCAGTTGCGCGACGTCCCGGCCGGTGACCTCATCCCGCGCGGCTACGGCGACCGCCCCGACGTCGTAGGCGTCTACGAGAGCGGCGGCACCACCGGCGCCCCCAAGCGGATCGTGCTGCTGCGCGACTGGCTGGACAGACTGATCGCCTGGAGCAGCGCGCAGCTGGACGCCCACGGTGTACCGCGGGGCGTGAACTGGCTCGTCGTAGCGCCGAGCGGACCGCACATGGTGGGCGACGTCATCAAGCACCAGACGGCGTACCGCGGCGGTCTCGCGTTCACCGTCGACCTGGACCCGCGCTGGGTCAAGAAGCTCATCGCCGAGGGCAAGGGCGCCGAGGCGGGAGCGTACGCCGAGCACATCGTCGACCAGGTCGCGTACGTGCTGCGCACCCAGGACATCGGCGTCCTCATGTGCACCCCACCGGTCCTGGAGCGGCTGGCGCACCGCGACGACCTCGCCAAGCTGATCGAACAGAAGGTCCGCGCGATCAACTGGGTGGGCACGCAGATGGACGCCGACACCCGGTACCTGTACCGCACCGAGGTCTTCCCGGACGCCAAGCTGTACAGCGGCTACGGCTCCACGATGATCCTCGGCAACGCCAGCGAGCGTCCCGGTCTCACCGACGACGAGCCGTGCGTCTACGACCCGTACTCCCCGTACATGACGTTCTCCGTCATCGACCCGCAGACCGGGCGCACGGTGGAGTACGGCGAGCGCGGCCAAGTGGTCATGCACCACGTGAGCAAGAGCCTTTTCATTCCGAACAACCTGGAGCGCGACCACGCCACCCGGTGCCGCCCGGCCCCCGGCCGCGCACAGACCGGGGACAGTGTCGCGGACATCGCGCCGGTCAAGGAGTTCGACGACGAGACCGTCATCGAGGGGGTCTACTAGATGAGCACCGGCCTCATGGAGCTGGACGCGCTCGGCCCGCGCGGTACCTTCCGCTCCCGCAACCGGACCGTCGTCACCGATGTCGCCGGCACGCCCGTCGCCGAACTCGGCCTGGTGCCGAAGCTGTTCGTCTCCCGCGCCATGACCGCCCTGCACCGGGCCGAGTCGCTGCCCGCCGCCGAGCGGTACGCCGCCCTCGCCAGGGCTGCCCGGATCTTCACCGGGGAGGTCGTCGCGGGGCTGTCGTTCGACGCGTACGAGCACACCGTGTCCCGTGTCTCCGGTGTGCCCCGGTCCGTGGTGCGCGCGGCCACCGCCGCGATCGCCGAGGCCGCCGAGCGGGCCGAGTACTGCGCCCGCCAGCCGCGCCCGGCCGGGGCCGTCGGCGACTGGCGCGACCCGGCGACCCGGCAGGGCAGCGCCGTGTGGACCCGGCGCGGAAACGTCTTCGCCGTGCACGCGGCGGGCAACCATCCGGGTCCGCACTCGTTGTGGCTGGAGGCCCTGGCCCTCGGGTACCGGGTCGCCGTGCGGCCCTCGCGCCGGGAGCCGTTCACCCCGCACCGCCTGATCAGCGCGCTGCGTCTGGCCGGCTTCGGCGACGACCAGGTCGTCTTGCTGCCCACCGACCACGACGCCGCCGACGAGATCCTGCGCGGCGCCGACCTGGGCCTGGTGTACGGCGGCGACGACGTGGTTCGCAAGTACGCGGGCAGCGACGTACTGCCGCAGGGCCCGGGACGCTCCAAGATCCTGCTGACCGCGGGCACCGACTGGCGTGACCACCTCGACACCATCGTCGACTCCGTCAGCCACCAGGGCGGGGTCGCCTGCATCAACGCCACGACCGTCCTGGTCGAGGGCGACCCGGCGCCGCTCGCGGCGGCCATGGCGAAGCGGCTCGACGGCATTCCCAGCCTGCCGCCCGAGGACGAGAAGGCCGTCCTGGCGGTGCAGCCGGTGGACAGCGCCCGCGCCGTCGAGCGGTATCTGCTCGCCCAGGCGAAGGGCACCGTCGCCCACCTCGGCGGGGACGGTGTCGTCGAGGAACTGCCCGGGGGCGGCGCCGTCCTGCGCCCCGCGGTGCATGAGCTGGACCGCCCGGACGCGCCACAGGCCGGTGTCGAACTGCCCTTCCCCTGCGTGTGGGTGGCGCCGTGGACGCCCGCCGACGGGATCGGACCGCTCAGGAACAGTCTGGTGCTCACGGCGTTCACCGACGACGAGAAGCTCGTCGACGCCCTGCTCGACGAGCCGACGATCAGCAATGTCCACCTCGGCGACCACC
Source organism: Streptomyces beihaiensis (assembly GCF_026274175.1). GTDB lineage: Bacteria > Actinomycetota > Actinomycetes > Streptomycetales > Streptomycetaceae > Streptomyces > Streptomyces beihaiensis. The sequence goes on along the minus strand of NZ_JAPHNL010000244.1, from coordinate 31,822 downwards.
CCACGTACTGGATGCGGCCCGGCGTCCCGCACGACGGGTATCTCGGTGAGTTCCTGATGCGCACCAAGACCGTCATCCGTGACTGAACCGTCCTCCACCCCGAACCCCCTCCGCCCCGAACCCCTGACCCCGTGCCGACGGCGCGGGGTCAGGGGTGCTTCCACCACCGACCGAAGGCAGCCGCACGATGGCCATCCGCCTGAACCACACCATCCTCAACGCCCGTGACCGCGACGCCACCGCCGCCTTCCTGGTGGACGTCCTGGGTCTGAGACCGCCGCGCCACTACGGGCCGTTCCTGGTCCTCGAACTGTCCAACGAGGTCAGCCTCGACGTCTACGCCGTGGACGGCGAGATCACCTCCCAGCACTACGCCTTCCTCGTCGACGACACCGAGTTCGACGCGGTCCTCGCCCGCGTCCGGGCCCGTGGCCTGACCTGGTTCGCGGACCCCTTCCACCAGCAGCCGGGCCGGATCAACAACTGGTACGGCGGCCGCGGCGTCTACTTCGCCGATCCCAACGGCCACAGCCTCGAAGTCATGACCCGCCCCTACGAAATGGACTGACCGTGCCCCTTCACAGCGAAACGGCAGAGCTCCAGGCCGCCGGGCCGGTGCTGCGGCCCGGCGACCCCGGCTACGACGAGGAGCGGCTCGGGTACAACGTCGCCCTGGACGACCGGCCCGCCGTCGTCGTCGGCGCGAGCGGCACCGAGGACGTGCGCGCGGCCGTCCGGTACGCGGCCGCGGTCGGCCTGGGCGTCGCCGTCCAGGCCACCGGACACGGCGTCTCCCGCGCCACCGACGGCGAGCTGTTGATCAGCACCCGCCGCATGAGGTCCGTCCGGATCGACCCGGAGCGCGCGGTGGCGACCGTAGCGGCGGGCACCCGCTGGCAGGAGGTCGTCGCGGCGGCCGCCCCGTACGGCCTCGCCCCGCTGAACGGCTCCAACCCCGGCGTGGGCGCGGTCGGTTACACCGTCGGCGGCGGCATCGGCCTGCTCGGCCGCCGCTACGGCTACGCCGCCGACCACGTGCGCCGCCTGGACGTCGTCACCGCCGACGGGCGGCTGCGCACCGCCACGGCCGAGCAGGAGCCCGACCTGTTCTGGGCCGTGCGCGGCGGCAAGGGTAACTTCGGGATCGTCGTGACCATGGAGGTCGACCTGTTCCCGGTCGCCGAACTGTACGGCGGCGGCCTGTACTTCGGTGCCGGCGAGTCGGCCGCGGCGCTGCACGCCTACGCCGAGTGGACCGCGTCCGTGCCCGAGGAGATGTCCTCCTCCGTCCAGCTGATCCGCTACCCCGACCTGCCGGCGCTGCCGCCGGAGCTGCGCGGACGACACGTCACGCACATCCGCGTCGCCTGGTCCGGTGACCCCGCCGAGGGCGAGCGCTGGGTCCGGCCGCTGCGCGCGGCAGGGCCCGCCCTTCGGGACACCGTCCGCGCCATGCCGTACGCGCGGGTGGGATCCATCCACCACGAGCCGCCGGGTCCGGTGTCGGTGTACGACCGGAACGCGGCGCTGCGTGAGCTGACCCCGGCGGCCGTCGACACGCTGCTCGGCCTGGCCGGTCCCGACGCGGGGCAGCCGTACTTCGCCGAGGTGCGCCACCACGGCGGGGCCTACGCGCGCCCGCCCCGCGTGGCCAACGCGGTGGCCGGCCGGGACGCGGCGTTCCTGCTGTTCTCCACGTCGGTCCTGGAGCCGGGTGGGCTGCCGGTGGTGCGTGCCGCGCACGACGGGCTGTACGGCGCGATGCGCCCGTGGAGCACGGGCGGGGCGTTCGTGAACTTCTTCGGCATCGACGACACCGGCGCCGAGCGGGTGCGCGCGGCGTACACGGCGGTGGACCACGCGCGGCTCACGCGGGTCAAGGCCGCCTACGACCCGGAGAACCTGTTCCGGCTGACGTATCCCGTCGAACCGGCACCGGCCGTGCGCTGAGCCTCGCGCCCGACGAACACCGGTGAGGGGGACGGACCACCGGTCCGTCCCCCTCACCCGTCCCGCGTCTCCCGCGTGTCTCCTGCGCGCCCTGGGTCAGGGCGTGAAGTCGGCGGCGTGATCGGCAGCCCACTCGGCGAACGTGCGCGCGGGCCGCCCGGTGATCCGCTCGACGGTGTCCGACAGGTGGGTCGGCACGCCGTCGGAGTGGGCCCAGTAACTGAACACCGCGTCGGCCACCCACGGCGGCACGATCTCGGCGAGGTCCTCGCGCGCCTGGCGCGGGGTGCGCTCCTCGAATCGGAGGGGGCGGCCGACGACTTCGGAGATGATCTCCAGCTGCCGGCGCTGGGTCACCGACTCGGGTCCGCTGATGAAGTAGCTCTGCCCCTCGTGTCCCGGTTCGGTCAGTGCCTTCACGGCGACCGCCGCGATGTCCTTCTCGTGGATGACGTCACTGTGCGACTCGGGGTGGGGAAAGCGCACCTTGCCCTGTTCCCTGATGCTCTGGGGCCAGCCCCACATCAGGATGTTGGTCGCGAAGTTGTGCGGACGCAGGAAGGTGTGCGCGATGCCGGACTCGACGACCGCGGCCTCCGCCGAACGGTGCATCTCGGCGATCGGTTCCTGGCCGGGGAAGGCGTCCGTGACCGTCTGCGAGGACAGCAGGACGACGTGTTTGACCCCTGCCGTGCGCGCGGCCGCGAGGAACTCGGTGATGCCCTGCCCGAACGCGTACAGGAAGACCTTCTCCACACCGTCGAGGGCGGCGGCCAGCGTCTCGGGCCGGGTGACGTCGACCGCCACCGCCTCGACGCCTTCGGGGCCCTGGACGCGCTCGGGGCTGCGGGCGCCCGCGCGGACCGGCACGCCCTCCGCGGCCAGCTGGGCCACGACCTCACGGCCCACCTGGCCGGTGGCACCGGTCACCAGAATCTGTGCGGGGGACATCGGTCACTCCTTGACGTCGGCGAGTACGACCCGGTGGCCGTCGGCTGGGCGGGTACGGCGTGCGGGCTTCGAGAACCGGCGGGTCAGCGGGCGCTCCACCAGGGTGTAGAGGCCCCATGACAGGACGACGGTGACGCCCACGGCGGCGGTCAGCAGCAGGGCCGTGTCGAGCGAGGAGAACATCCGCTGCCCCAGCAGCTTGCGCCCGTAGGCGAGGACGACGAAGTGCAGCAGGTAGAAGGCGAACGAGATCTCCCCGAGCCAGGTCATCACCCGGTTGCGGAAGGGGGTGTAGCGATTCTTGGTGTCCGCGACGGCGGCGGCCGCGATCAGCAGCACCACGGGGATCACGCAGGTGGCGCGCTGCCCGTACAGGTACGGCACGTACGCGGTGAGCACATAGCCGCCCACGAGCAGCAGCGCCGACGGGATCAGGCCGATGTTCCGCCAGCGTCCGGCCCGGACGGCGTGCGCCACCAGCATGCCGAGCGCGAAGTCGGCCATGCGGACCGGCGGAAGCACGTAGGTGACCCAGTACTGCACCACGGAGCTGGTCTCGCCGCCGGGTATGCCGGGGGTGTCGGGCAGCAGGGCGTAGGCGAGCATCGGCGTGGCGATGACCGCGACGACGGCGCCGGTGATCCAGTACTTGAGGCGGGCGGGGTCGATGCGCCGGAACAGGGCGTGCAGCAGGGGGAACGCGGCGTAGAAGAACGCCTCCGCACCGAGCGACCAACTCGGCGGGTCCACGCTGAAGTAGGTGTTGAACTCGGGCGACCACACCTGCACCATCAGCAGGTTGGCCACCGACGTCCCCACGGGGGTGTAGGCGGAGGCGAAGAGCACCATCGCCAGCGCCCACGCGATCACGTAGCTCGGGTAGATCTTCACGAACCGGCGGCGCCAGAAACCCCGCACGGTGTCCCGCTCGCGCGCGGACCAGGTCAGGACGAAGCCGCTGAGAACGAAGAAGAAGGTGACGCCGAGTCCGCCGGCCTGCCCGGCGACCCGGTAGAAGTTCCCGACCGCGGCGTCGTCGCCGAGCAGCCGCAGCGCCGGGATCGGCAGCGCCGCGTGGTACAGGAACACGCACAGGGCGGCGGGGAACCGGAGTCCGGTCAGGGAGGGAAGCCGGCTGAGGCCGGAAGGCGACGGGTCGGGCGGCGCCGGACGGAGGTCCTCGGCGGCGTCGGCCGACGGGCTCCTCTCGATCATCTGGCCGTGAGCCATGAAAAACCATCCTTGGATATGCAGTTGTTGCGGACGGAATGCGCGGCTGATCGCCGCCGGTCCCGATTAGACTGCGGGCGTCGCTTTTCGGTCAGGGGGTCGCCGGATAGTCTGTCAGCTGGCCCGCCCGTCTCCTTCCCCGCCGCCGCGACCTGACAGACTGTGCGCTCGGCCCTCTCCCTCGCCCGGTGTTCTCTCCTAGCCTCCTCGAAGGCGCGCACACGGCCCGCTTTTCCGGTAGTGCCGCGCAATGAGTGACCGTCATGGCGCATTGGCGCAGTTAAGGGGAGACATATGCCCATCGTGTCCGCGGGCGAGGCCCGCGTGGACTACCAGGTACGCGGATCAGGCACCGGTGTGCTCTTCGTCCACGGCACCGGGTTCGGCGCCGAGGGGACGTGGGGGCACCTCGCGGACGCCTTCGCCGACCGCCGGACCGTGCTGCTGCCGGACCTGGCCGGCTGCGGGGCCACCGAGGACGACGGCGGCGAACTCACCGTCGAGCGGCTCGCCGCGCAGGTGATCGGTGTCATCGAGGACGCGGGCGGTGAGCCGGTCGACCTGGTCGGCTTCTCGCTCGGTTCCGTCATCTCCGCCACCGTCGCGGCCACCCGCCCCGACCTCGTACGACGTCTGGTCCTCACGGCGGGCTGGGCCGGGCCCGACGACGAGTACCTGCGCAACCACATGACCGTGTGGCGTGCGCTCGCCGACGACGCGGACGCGTTCGGCCGCTTCGGCACGATGACCGCGTTCAGCCGGAACTTCCTCAACTCGGTCGGCCGGGAGCAGCTCGAAGGCATCATCCAGGGCAACCGGCCCACCGAGGGCGCCCTGCGGCACATCGACCTCAACCTGCGCGTCGACATCCGGGACCTGCTGCCGAAGATCGAGGCGCAGACGCTGGTCATCGGCTGCGCCCTGGACAACACGGTTCCCGTGCCGAACTCCCGGGAACTGAGCACCGCCATCAAGAACAGCTCGTACGCCGAGCTGGAGAGCGGTCACGTGGTGGTGTACGAGAAGCCCGCCGAGTTCGTGAAACTCGTGCAGGACTTCATCTTCCAGGACTGATTCCGAACAGAGAAAATCCACCGACGAGGCGGGGCCGAGCATGTCCGGCCCCGCCTCTTTCATGTACGGAAAGGAATACCCATGACATCCGAGAAATCGGGTGGAACCGGAAAGGGAACATCCCTGCGCCGTCCGGCTCTCACACTGGCACTCCTCGCGCTGGCCCAGCTCATCACGTCGCTCGACTACAACATCGTCTATGTGGCCCTGCCGGACATCGGTGACGGCCTTCATTTCTCCGCCCAGACGCTGCAATGGGTGGTCAGCGCCTACGCCGTGGTCTTCGGCGGTTTCCTGCTGCTCGGCGGCCGCACCTGCGACCTCGTGGGGCGGCGCCGGGTCTTCGTCCTGGGGCTGGCCCTCTACGGGGCGGGTTCGCTGTTCGGTGGCCTCGCCGGCCAGCAGCAACTCCTGGTCGCGGCACGCGCCTTGCAGGGACTTGGCGGAGCGTTCCTCTTCCCCGCCACCCTGTCGCTCGTCGTCACCTCGTTCGCGGAGGGACGTGAACGCAACCGGGCCCTCGCCGTGTGGGCCGGAGCCGGAGCCAGTGGCATGGTCGTCGGCTCGCTGCTCGGCGGCGTCCTGACCCAGGCGTTCGGCTGGGCGGCGGTGTTCTACGTCAACGTGCCGCTGGCGTTGGCCGCGATCGCCCTGGCCTTCGTGCTGATCCCGGCGGACGGCGAGCGCCCCACGGGTCGCTCCTTCGACCTGCCGGGCGCGCTGACCGGCACCGCGGGCGCCACATCGGTCGTCTTCTCCCTGGTCCAGGGCCCGCAGTCCGGTTGGGCGTCCGCCCCGGTGCTGGGCGCGGCGGCGGCCGGTCTCGTGCTGCTCGCGGCGTTCCTGGTGATCGAGCGACGCAGCGCCGAACCGCTCATGCCGCTGCGGCTGTTCCGCAACCGGAACCTGTCCACCGGCGTGGCCACGACGTTCATGTTCATGGCGACCTTCGGGTCGCTGCTCTACTTCGAGACCGTCTACTTCCAGAGTGTGCACGGCTACAGCGCGCTCAGGACCGGTCTGGCCTTCCTGGTGCCGATGGTCGCCGGTCTCGTCGGCTCCACTCTCGGCGGGCGTCTGGCCACCCGGTTCGGCACCCGCAACACGATTCTCGCCAGCCTGGCCGTGGGGGCGGTCGGCACCCTGCTGCTGGCGCTGCCCATGGACGCGTCCGGCTCGTACGTGGCCCTGGTGCCGGGCCTCATCGTGCTCAGCCTCGGCCAAGGAGCCCTCTACACCAGCATGTTCGCGGCGTCGTCGTCCGGCGTCGACCCGATGGAGCAGGGCATCGCCTCCGGCCTCGTCTCCACCGGGCAGCAGGTCGGCGGTGCCGTGGGTCTGGCGCTGCTCGTCGCCGTGGCCAACTCCGTCACCGGCGACCCGGCCACGGGTGCGGCACTGCGCTCGGCCACCACGGACGGCCTGCGCACCGCGGTCCTGGTCGCGGCGGGCGGTATCGCGGCGTCCCTCGCGATCGCCCTGAACTTCCGCCGCGCCGCCGCGCGGGAGCCGGCCGCCGGCGCCGCGGTCGCCGACGCCGTGGAGACGGTGCCCTCCTGACCGTTCCCGGCGGAGGTCTCCCGCCGGCCTCTCGCCTCATGTGGCCGGTGCCCCGAGCGGGGCGCCGGCCACATGCCGTTTCGGGCATCGTCACTCACCGCCCAGCGCCCGGTCGACCAGCGGCCCCGCGACTCCCGTGTACGACTCGGCGTCGCACAGCTCGGTCAGGGCCGCCGTGTTCAGGCGGTCGGTGACCACTGGATGCCCGGCCAGGACATCGCGCAGGGGGCGGCCCTCGCGTTCGGCCTGTGCCGTCGCCCGGCTCAGCAGCTCCTTCGCGGGGTGTCTGCCCAGAGTGGGGGCCAGAGCCGCGGCCACCCGTTCCGAGGCCAGGTGGCCGCCGGTCAGGGACAGGTTGGCCCGCATCCGCTCTGGTCGCACCCGCAGCCCCTCGGCGAGTTCGGCCGCCGTGTGCGCGGCGCCGCCCACCAGGCGCAGGCAGTCCCGCATGAGCGCCCACTCCGCGTGCCAGGCACCGGCCGAGCGTTCGTCCTCGGCGAGCATGCACTGGGTCAACGCCCCCGACAGCGCCGGGACCTGGAGCGCGGCGCCCCGGATCAGCGTGCTCAGGACCGGGTTGCGTTTGTGCGGCATCGCGGAGGAGCCGCCGCGGCCCGGGGCCCCGGGTTCGGCGACCTCCGCCACCTCCGTGCGGGCCAGAGACTGCACGTCCACCGCGATCTTCCCCAGCGCGGTCGCCGTGAACGCGAGCGCCGCGGCCAGGTCGGCGACCGGGGTGCGCAGGGTGTGCCAGGGCAGGCCCGGCCGGGCGAGGCCGGTCTCGGTGGCGAAGGCGTCCACCAGGCGGTCCAGGTACTCTCCCGGGTCCGGCCGGTTCCCCGCGGCGTCGATCCGCGCGTACTCGAGGTATCCGGCGAGGGTCCCCGCGGCCCCGCCGAGCGAGACCGGCAGCCCGCCGTCGAGCACACCGGCGATCCGGCGGTCGGCGTCCCGCACCAGGGCGCGCCAGCCGGCCGCCTTGAGGCCGAACGTGGTGGGGACCGCCTGCAGAGCCAGGGTGCGTCCCGCCATCACCGTGTCCCGGTGGCGGGCGGCCAGTTCCCGCAGCGCGTGGGCCGTACGGGCCAGGTCGGCCCGGATCAGCGTCAGGGCCCGACGCGCCATCAGCATCGCGCCGGTGTCCAGGACGTCCTGGCTGGTCGAGCCGCGGTGCACGTACTCCGCCGCCGCGGGGTCCTCGGCCGCGACCACCTGGCTCAGCGCCCGCACCAGGCCGACGACCGGGTTGGCCGTCTCTCGTGACTCCAGGGCCAGTGCGCGCGCATCGAGGCGGTCCGCGCGGGCGAGGCGGGTGATCGTCGCCGCCGCCCGGTGCGGGAGGGTGCCAAGGCCCGCCTGCGCGCGGGCCAGCGCCGCCTCCGCGTCCAGCATCGCCTGGAGCCAGGCCAGGTCCGATGTGGCCGCCTCGGCGGGGGTGCCGGCCCGGACGGGGGAGAGCAGCCCGGTGTCCGTGAGGGACGTCGGGGCGGTCGGGCCGCGGTGTCCGGTCTGTGCCGGGGTGGTCGTCACACCAGCACCCCCGTCAGATCCGTCTCGGCCATGGCCGGGCGGACGCCCGCGGGGACGAGCGTCGCGGGCGGCTGGGCCAGCACGGCGCGGGCGATCGCGTCCGAGTCGCCGAGGGTCACCGAGTCCACACCGGGGCGGATGCCGGCCGCGGTCACCCAGTGCACCGACTCGGTGGGCACGCCGTAGGCGTACCGGCGCGGGTGGGCGTTGCCGCGAGCGTCGAGGAGGCGGTAGGGGCGCTCGGTGACCGCGAGGCCGCCGGACTCGTAGGCGGCGCCGCGCGTCCCGCGGATGCGGTACGTGGTGCACTGCCCGGTGTCCAGCAGGTGCCGCAGCAGCGGGTCGTCGGTGCGGCGCAGGTCGGGCTCGGGCAGCCGGGCCTCGATCAGGACGTAGGAGCGGACCGGGGAGCCCGGCACGTCACGGGACTGGGCCACGAAGGTCGCCCGGCCGCCGGTGGCGGTGTCGATGCGGATCTCGGTTCCGGGGCCGGTCAGTTCGAGCACCCCCGCCTCGATGAGCGCGATCATCTCCTCGATGCGGGAGGCGGGCGGGCCGATGGAGAGGAACGCGTTGAGCGGGGTGTACCAGCCCTCCAGGTCGTCGCGGTGGGAGTCGCCGTCCAGGCCCCCGTGGTCGACCACCAGACGGATCTCGTTGCGCAGGTCGCGCAGGACGTCGAGGGCGGCTTTCAGCGGGCCGTGGACGTTTCCGGCGCGGGCCTCGGCGACGTCCTTCTCCAGGTAGTCGAGCAGCCAGCGGCGGAAGTCGTCGCGGCCGGTGAACCTCCGGTCGCCGTACGGCCGCGAGAGCCGCTCCCAGTCCCAGCGGTCCGCGGCGTCGATGCCGTGGGCGTCGAGCAGCGCGTCCCGGTCCGCGGCCTCGGGCAGGCGCAGGAATCGGGTGGTGAAGTTCTCCCGTTCGGCGTCCCGCCCCAGGCTGGTCAGCAGGGTGCCGTAGTAGACGCTCTCCACCTCCAGGGAGATCAGCGGCCACAGGTCGCCCTGGAAGCTGACGCCCTCGCCGCTCGCCGAGCGGGCGCGCAGGTCCTCGATGACGTCGGGCGTCAGCAGCCGCGGCAGGTGGCGGCCGTAGGCGCCCTTCTGGTTCTCGCCTCGGGCGTGGTACGGGATGCCGCGCCGGGAACTGGCGTACATCCGCGGCTCCTGTCCGGAGCGGACGTACAGCAGCCTGCCCTCCTCGTCGCGGACGAAGGTGCCGCCGCGGCCCACGGTGAACAGCGCCATGTGGTCGAAGAAGTTCAGGCCGAGCCCGCGCAGCAGCACCGTCTGGCCCGGCTGGACGGAACCGGGGTCCAGGTCCGCCGGGTTGGCGGGCGTCAGGTAGGTGAGGTGGTGGATACGGGCCAGGCTCGCCGTCTTCGCCTCGCGTGAGGTGAGCCGGGCCGGGACGTGCCCTTGGGCCATGACGATCGCGTCGAGGTCGTTCAGCCGGGTGCCGTTCTCCAGGCGCACTCCCTGCGGGCCGCCGGGCACACCGAGCGTGTCGGCCATCGCCACCGCGCGGGAGCGGTGGACCTGGACGGTGACGTGGGCGGGGGCGTTCGCGACGACCCGCTGGAACTGAGCGTGCAGGTAGCGGCCGTAGAAGGCGCGGGTGGGGTAGGTGTCGGGGCCGAGCCGACGGGCCTCTTCCAGGGTGGCGGAGTCGTACGTGCCGTCCGCGTCGACGTCGTGGGACGCGTCGGCGCTGCGGTCGGCAGCCTCGTCGACGAGCGCGCGGGTCCACTCGTAGAGGCTGGGGCCGGGCTCCACCGGGCCCTCGGTGCTCACGCTCTCGTCGGTGTAGACGGTGATCTGCGAGGCCACCGTGTTCATCAGCAGGTGCCGGGACTGGTCCGACCGCCACACCCGCCCTGCGCCCGGCGCGGACGGGTCCACGACGTGCACGGTGACCGAGGCGTGGGCGGGCTCGGCCCGCTCGTTGGCGCACAGCCGCTCCAGCACGGACAGGCCGCGCGGCCCGGCGCCGACGATGCAGACCTCGAGCGAGCCGGGGTCCTTCGTGTGCGTGGCGGTCATCGCTGCTCTCCGTTCGGGTCGCCGACGCGCGCGCCGTGCATCCAGGCGACGTAGTCGTGCAGTTCGTCGGGGGTCATGGCGGACAGGGCCGCGTCGCGCGCGGTGGCGGCGCTGCCGGCGGCGTGCCACAGGCGGGTGGACTCGCGGGCCAGCAGCTGGATGCGGGCGGTGCGTTCGCGGCGCTGGGCGGCGTACTTCTCGAAGCGCTGGGGGAGTTCGTCGGCGGCGCAGTCCACGAGGCCGCCGAGGACGACCGCGTCCTCCAGGCCCTGGCAGGCGCCCTGGGCCGCGTAGTGCAGCATCGGGTGGGCGGCGTCTCCGAGCAGCACCACACGGTCGTCGGTCCAGGTGTCGACCGGGTCACGGTCGACCAGGACCCAGGACTTCCAGTCCTCGCCGAGGGCGAGGAGCCGGTGCGCGTCGGAGCCGAGCGCGGCCATCTCGTCGCGCACGGCGCCGCTGTCGACCGGGACCGAGGCGAGGGCGCGGCTCTCGCCGTTGTCGCTGCTGGCCGCCAGGTTCAGGTAACGCCCGCCGGCGATCGGGTAGTGCACGAAATGGCAGCCGGGACCGGTCCACCAGGTCACCGCGCTCTGGTGCCGCAGCGCCGCCGGGACGCGCTCCATGGGGATGACCGCGCGGTAGACGGTGATGCCGGAGATCCGGGGCGCCCCGTCGCCGACGAGCCGGCGGCGGATCGCGGAGTGGATGCCGTCCGCGCCGATCACGGCGTCACCGGTGACGCGTTCGCCGCCCGCCAGGACCACGTGGGCTCCGGCCGCGTCCTGCTCGTAGCCCTGCGCCGCGCAGCCGCTGCGCAGTTCGACGCGGCCGGACAACTCCGGGGCGCGGCAGGCGTCGAGCAGGGCGGTGTGCAGCTCGGCGCGGTGTACGACGACGTACGGGTTGCCGAACCGTTCCCGGTAGCGCTCGGTGAGCGGCAGGCTGGTGACGTGCGCGCCGCTCACGCCGTCCATGAACCGCAGCTCCGCCATGCGCACGGCCGTGCCGCGGACGGTGTCCCCGAGGCCGAGGAGGTCCAGGGCGTGCAGTCCGTTGGGGGCGAGCTGGATGCCCGCGCCGATCTCCGCGAACCGGTCGGCGCGCTCAAGGACGACGGCGCGGTGGCCGCGGCGGGCGACGGCCAGGGCGGTGGCGAGGCCGCCGATGCCGCCGCCGACGATGATGATGCGGGCCATCACGCCCCCACCTCCTGGGTGATCGGGCCCGCGGTGAGAATCCGGGCGAGCTCCAGCCTCTTGATCTTGGTGGTGGCCGTCTGCGGCAGGTCCGCCTTGCGCCACCGCACCGGCTCGGCCATCGGCGGCAGCCCGGCGACGGCGCGCCGCCACGCGTCCGGGTCCAGTGGTGTGTCGTCCTTGGTGCACACCACCGGCACGGCGCGTCCGTCGTCGCCGGGGACGATGATGACCTCGGCCAGTTCGGGCAGCCGCGAGAACAGCGTGTCCTCGGTGGCCAGGGTGGAGCCGAAGCCGTCGATGAGGTCGACCTCGCGGTCCAGCAGGTGCACACAGCCCCACGCGGTGCGGAAGCCGACGTCGCCCATCCGCCACCAGCCGTCCTCGACCTGGGCGTCGTAACGCTCCTGCTCGCCCAGGTAGGTCACGATGCGGCCGTCGCTGCGCACCTCGATGTAGCCGGGGTTGTCCGCCGACGGCGGACGTCCGTCGCGGCTGACGACGCGGACGTCGGTCATGCCGGGGAAGGGCCGCCCCACGCAGCGCCCGTCGGTGCACAGCCCGCGTCCGCCGCGGGACCAGGAGCGTACGACCGCCGGACCGACCTCGCTCTGGCCGTACAGCTGCCCGAAGAGGGCGCCCTTGCGGCGGGTGGCGCCGAGCAGCCGGCGGACGGTGCGGGGGTGGATGGCGTCGAAGGTGCTGCTGTACAGCTTGACGTTCGCGAGCGGTCGGCGCGGGTCGTCGGCGAGCTCCTCCCACTCCATGAACGTGTTGGGGTGCGCCTCCAGGACGCCCGGACGCATCCTCGCGAACAGGTCGGCGGCCTTCTTCGGGTCGGAGTCGGCGAGGACGAGGATCGGGTATCCGCGGAAGAGGGAGATCGCGAGGGCGGTGATCAGCCTGGAGTGCACGAACGACACATGGAGCGCGATGGTCTCCCGGCCGCGCAGGAAGGGCGCGGTGACGGCCGCCTGCGGCCGGTAGCGGGCCTGGAGGGTGTGTCCGGTGTGCACGGCCAGCTTGGGGATGCCGGTGGTGCCAGAAGTGTGGGTGACCAGGGTCGGGTGCTCCGGCGGCAGGGTCACGGCGGGGACGCGGGGGCTTCCGGCGAGCGAGGCGAGGGACAGCCCCTCCGGGTGCTCACCGGAGGCGAGGAGCACCCGCTCGGCCGACCCGAAGATCTCAGCCGGCAGTTCGCCGTCGAGTTTGGCCTGGTCGGTGAGGACGAAAGGGCGGTCGGCGCGGCGGACCAGCTCGGTGACCGTCGCGCCGTCCAACTGCGGGGAGAGCATGACCGGTACGGCGCCGACGCGGACGATCGCGCAGGCCAGCAGAGTGATGTCGAAACTGTCGGACTTGTGGACGACGACCCGGCGTCCTGGGCGCACGCCGGCGGCCGACAGCCGGCCGGCGATGTCGTCGATCAGGTCGGCGATCTCGGCGACCGTGGTGCGGCGCCCGAGCTCAGGGGCGATGTCCAGGTCGTGGTCGAGGACGACGACGTTCGCCGGATGCTTGACCGCGGCCCGTTCGAAGAGGGTGCCGAGCCGGATTCCCTGGTTGCCTATGCGCTGGAGGTACATGGAAGCCCTTTCGGGATGTCAGGGGTGTCAGGGATGTCAGGGGCTGGGAGTGGGACGTCCTGGGGTTGTGAGTGGGCGGGGTGGCTGTGGGATGTGGGTGGGGCGGCCGTGGGGTGCCCGGAGGCGTCGGCGATGTGCCTGTGGCCGCCTGCGGTGCGGATCCGCGGGGTGGTCAGCGGGGTGGTCAGCGGGGTGGTCGGCGGAGTGATCAGTGGGGTGGCCAGAGGTTCTGCTTGGTCACTGGGCGTGCTCGGTCACTGGGCGTGCTTGGCCGCTGGTCGTGCTTGGTCACCGGCTCTGTTCGAGGACGGGCTTGAGGCGGCGCAGGGTCTCGGCCAGGTCGGCGGCGACCTTCTCACCCCACTGCGTGAAGAACCTCCGCTTCTCGTCCTCGTCCATCTCGGCGGTGATGCCGCGAATCCCTTCGGTGGGGCCGTCCATACGGAAGTGGTGCACGAGGAGTGAGCCGTCGCCGTCGGCCTCGATGTCGAAGCCCCAGACGCTCTCCTGCTTCCGGCCGACGCTGTCGTGCATCGCCCAGCGGAAGGTGCGTCCCGGCTCGGCCGCGACCACCTCGGCGTGTGTGGTCCAGCGGCCACGCACCACGGGCGCCCAGGCGACGACGTCGGCGGCGCGCTCGTTCTCGCCGCGGAAGACGGAGCCGACGGCGCCTGGTTCACCGGTCGTCCAGCTGCCGCCGAGGCATTCGGGGCTCCACTCGCCGCTGCGCGGCAGGTCGCTGACGGTCGCGTAGATCTCCTCGGGACGTGCCCGGACGGTGATCTCGGCGCGGGAGGAGAAAAGGGCGCTGGACTCGCGGGCGGGGGTGCTCGGGGCGTGCGTGGTCACGGAAACCTCCGGTCATGGACGGGGAAGGGCGGGGTTGTGCGCGGCGGATGGTTCTCCTCGCCGCGTCTCGACGAGCTGAACTGAACTATACAGTCTGGTTCAGTTACGGGCAATGGGAGGCCCGCGACTCCCTAGACTGAGCACCGAGTACAAGCACCGAGGAGTGGCGATGCCCGCAGGGAAGAGCGCGTCCGCGCAGGCGAAGGCTGAGGCGGAAGGGGTTCCGGTGCCGTCCGGCGCGCGTGCCGCGCGTAAGCGGCAGGCCATCCTGGAGGCGGCGCACCGCGTCTTCCTGCGCGAGGGCTTCACGGCCGGTGTGGATCTGCTCGCAGCCGAGGCGGGCGTGTCCAAGGTGACGATCTACAACCACTTCGGCAGCAAGGAGAACCTCTTCAAGGAGGTCATCGGCCGCACGCTCGACGAGGCGCTGGGCGCGTCAGAATCCCTGATCCTGGACCAGCTCGCCGAGTCCGACGACGTCCGTGCCGACCTGCTCGCGGCCTGCCGTTCCTGGGTGGCGGGCCTGGCCGCCCCCGACGTGCTCGCGTTGCGCGACGTCATCGCCGGTGAGCGCCGCCGCTTCCCCGAACTCGGCGAGGTCTGGCAGGAGCGCGGCCCCGCCCGGCAGCACGCGGCGCTGGTGCGGGCGCTGGGCCGCCTCACCGAACGCGGGGTGCTGCGCATCGCGGACATGGAGCTGGCGGTGCTCCAGCTCTCGGGGCTCGTTCTCTCCCCGCACCTGGTCTACGGCTCGTACGGCGTGGAGATGAGCGAAGGGCTGGCGCAGCGGCTCGTGGACGGCGGCGTGGACATGTTCCTGGCGCGCTACGGCGTCTGACGTCGTCCCCCGGCACGGCCCAGCCGTCCTGAGGCGTGGTCCTCCCACGCGCGGGCGATCTCCTCTTCCGTGTTCATCACGAACGGCCCGCTGCGCACCACCGGTTCGCCGATCGGCTCCCCGGCGAGGAAGAGCAGGTCGGCGCCGATGGGCCCGCCGGTGAGGCGCACCAGTGCCCCCTCGTCGCCGAGCACGGCCAGCTCTCCGTCATCCAGCGGCCGACCGGAGACGTACGCGCTGCCGGTCATGGCGTACACCGCGGCGTTGTGCCCCGCGGGTACGGGCAGTTCGGCCTCGTCGCCCGGCGCCAGCGCGGCGTGTACGACGGTCACGGGGACTCGCGTGTCGAAGGGACCGGTGACGCCCAGCGCGGACCCCGCGACGACCTTGAACGAGGACCCCTCGGGCGTGCGCACGACGGGGATCTCGGCCGGCCCCCGGTTCTGGGTGCGTGGTGCGTCCCCCTTGTGCGCGGCCGGCAGGTTCACCCAGATCTGGAGGTTGTGCTGCAGCCCTCCGGTGCGCAGGAAGTCCTCCGTGGGCAGCGCGGAGTGTACGACCCCGCTACCCGCCGTGAGCCACTGGACGCCACCCGGCCGCACGATGCCCCGGTGGCCGGTCGAGTCGGCGTACTCGATGTCGCCGTCCAGGACGTAGGCGATCGTCTCGAAGCCGCGGTGCGGGTGGTCCGCGGCTCCCTTGGCCTCACCTGGTCCGAGACGCACGGGGCCGACCTGATCGACCATCAGGAAGGGGTCGAGGAAGGGGAGTCGGGAGGTCGGAAAGGGTCGGCGAACGGGAAACCCCTGACCCTCGTGGGTGTGGTCCGGGGGCAGGACGGCGGCGACGTGCCGCGTGGTGGCGATAGTGGCGGTGGCGGTGGCGGTGGCGGTGGCGGTGGCGGTGGCGGTGGCGGTGGGTTCCATGGGGTGCCTCGATTCTCGACGGGGTCGATCAGCAATTACTGAACTGAACAGTATGGTTCATTAATACGTCATGCCGCGGCGCCGGGCAAGTGCGCGGGCGCCATCCGCGACGTGACACACGAGCTGACACAGTCACTCGGCACGGATGGTCTCCGTGGACGGCGGAACTCCAGACTCCTTGCCGTACCTCAGAGTTCATGACCCACGTGGAGGGACCACTCATGTCCGAGCTCAAGATCCTGGCCGTCTCCGGGAGTCTGCGCTCCGCCTCGTACAACAGCGCCCTGGCACGGGCGGCTCAGAAGCACGCTCCGGGGGACATGGCGGTCGAGATCTACGAAGGGCTGCGCGACCTCCCGCTCTACGACCAGGACCTCGACACCGATACGCCGCCGGCCGCCGTGGCCGACCTGCGCCGCCGCATCACCGAGGCAGACGGCCTGTTCATCGCCACCCCGGAGTACAACTACGGTATCCCCGGCGCCTTGAAGAACGCCCTCGACTGGGCCAGCAGGCCCAGCCGCGGATCCTCCCTCACCGGCAAGCCGATCGCCGTCTCGGGCGCCGCACCGACCAACTTCGGCACCGTGCGCGCCCAACTCGCGCTGCGCCAGATGTTCCTGTGGACCGACTCCGACGTCGTCCGCAAGCCAGAGGTCCAGATCTTCCGAGCGCACGAGCGCTTCGACGAGACCGGTAACCTGACCGACGAGTCCACCATCGCCCTGCTGCGCGACCTGCTCGACGCTCTCGATCGGCGCATCCGTGACCGCCGGACGATCGCCGCGTCCTGACGCCGCGGGCGTGACCGCCGGACTCATCACACAAGGGAGCTGAGCACGCATGCGTGCAGCCTTCATCGAGGAGTTGGGACCGCCCGAGGCCATCCGCTACGGCGAGTTGCCGGAACCGGTCGCCGGGCCGACGGACGTCCTGGTCGCGGTCGAGGCGGTGTCGGCCAACCCGGTCGACACGTTCGTACGGTCCGGGGTCTTTCGCACGCCCCTCCAGTTCCCCGCCGTCATCGGCCGCGACCTCGTCGGGACGGTCGTCTCGGCCGGGCCAGGGGCGCCCGGTTTCGCTCCGGGGGACAGGGTCTGGTGCAACAGCCTCGGGCACGGCGGGCGGCAGGGCGCGGCCGCGGAGCGCGCGGTGGTCCCGGCCGACCGCCTCTACCGTCTGCCCGACGGGGTCGATCCCGCCGACGCCGTCGCTGTGCTGCACCCCGGGGCCACCGCCCACCTGGGACTGTTCACCCACGGCCGGGTCCGCCCCGGCGAGACGGTCCTCGTCCTCGGCGCCGCCGGGAACGTGGGCAGCGCCCTGGTCGTCATGGCAGTGGAGGCCGGTGCCAGAGTCGTCGCCACGGCCGCCGCGCGCGACGCCGAGTACGTCGCCTCCCTGGGGGCGCACGCCGTCCTCGACTACCGCGATCCCGAACTGGCACGCGGGATCGGCGAGGCGTGCCCGGACGGAGTCGACGTTCACCTCGACACGTCCGGCACGAACGATCTGACCGCCGCGGTGGAGACCTTGGCGCATCGGGGCCGCATCGTGCTGCTCGCCGGGGCAGCCGCCCGGCCGGCCCTGCCCGCCGGGCCGCTCTACATGAAGGACGGCTCGGTCGTCGGCTTCGTCATCTCCCACGCCACGACGGCTGAGCTGGCGGAGGCGGCACGCACCCTGAACCGGCTGCTCGCCGGCGGTCGGCTGCGCCCGCGGCAGGTGGAACGGGCTCCCCTGTCGGACGCGGCACGGACGCATCGGCGGCTGGAGGAGGGGAAGTTGCACGGCCGGAGGGTGGTACTGGAGCCGTAGTGATGGTGGGAGCGGCCGTAGGTGGTGATGGTGATGGTGATGGTGGTGGTGGCTGGTCGCGTTGGTCGTGGTCGTGGTCTGGGCGGCCGCCCGGTGGTGTGGCCGTGGCGTGGCCGTGGCCGTGGCCGTGGTCGTGAGCGACGGCGGTAGTGGGGACGGGCGGTGGCGGCGGCGGGTGGTGTGGCAGCGGGCGGCGGGGTGACGGTGGTGGTGGCGGTTGGGTGTGAGGTTTCCGGCCGTGTTCGTTCCGCGGACCTGACGGACTCCGTTCGCGTCTCTCGGCCGGTCCCCGTCCCGCTGTGAGACTCGCGTCATGGACGCCCATATCCAGTCCCTCCCAGCGCCACGGGTCCCGGCGGACCGGCGGCGCGCCGCGCGGCCGCTCGCCGTCCTCGCCGCGGTGCACCTGGCGCTCAACCTGTCGGTCTCGGTGACCTTCGCCGCCGGTCCCGCGATACAGCGCGATCTGGGCCTGAACCGGACGGACCTCGTGCTCGCCAGTGCCGCGTACGGCCTCGGCTTCAGCGGTCTGCTCCTGCTCGGCGCCCGGCTGACCGACCGGAGCGGTCGGCGCGCAGTCTTCTCCTTCGGCGTCGGCCTGTTCGCCGTGGCCTCCGTCGCCGTGGCGCTCGCGCCGGGGCCCTGGCCGCTGCTGGCCGCCCGTTTCCTTCAGGGCTGCGGGGCCGCGATGGCCGCCCCGGCGGCCATGGCTCTGCTGCGGACGGTTTTCCCGGACGGTCCCGCCCGCACCTCGGCGACCGTGTTGTGGGGACTGCTCGCGAGCCTCGGCGCCGCGTCCGGCATCGTGCTCAGCGGAGCGTTGGCGAACTGGGCGTCGTGGCGGTGGAGCTTCGCCGTGCCGGCCGTCGTGGGCGGATTCGCGCTCGCCCTCACCAGGCGGTTCCTGCCGGTCGGCCCGCCTGCGCGGCGAGTGCCGGTGGATGTCCTCGGCGCGCTGCTGGGGACGGGCGCGCTCATCATGCTCGGCTGCGGCTGTGCGCTGGTGAGCCGGTACGGCTGGTCTTCGGGGTACGTGCTGGGCCTGCTCACGGCGGGTGCCCTGATGCTCGGGGCGTTCGCCGCAGCCGAGCGCCGGGTGCGCGCCCCGCTGCTGCCGCCGGGTTTCCTCGCCTCACGTACGCGTGCCACGGCGGTCCTGTGCGCGATGTTCGCGCCGGGAACGGGCGCGGCGACCGCGTTCCTGCTCGGCCTGTACTGGCAGCAGACCCGGGGCCGCTCGGCGCTGGACAACGCCGAGATGTTCCTTCCGTACACCGTGGTTCTGCTGGGTGTGGGGATGGTCGCCGGGCCCGCCGTCGGACGGTGCGGGGCGCGTGCGGTCGCTGTCGGCGGTGCCGCGGCGGCCGCCGCGGGCCTGTACGTGATCGGCGGCCTCGGCGTACGTGCCGACTCGACCCCTCTCGTCCTGGTCGGTCTGGCTTTCGTCGCTACGGGCGTCGGTTCGGTGGTCTCGGCGGCGGTGGAGCGCGCGGCGGCCGGTGCCGCGGACCGGGACACCGCGCTGGTCGGCGCGGTGGTGAACACGGCCGTGCTGGCGGGCCCCACCCTTGGCGTCGCCCTGGCCACTTCGGCGGCCCAGTCCCGTACGGCCGCTCTCGCCGCGGCGGGCGTGCCGTCGCCCGCGGTCGGCGGCTACGTCTTCGCCTTCGAGGCGCTCGCGACGGCGGCCGTCGTGGTGTGCGCGGTGGCGGCGTACGGTTTGCGGCCGCGCAGGAGGGCCGGTGAGGTGCGTACATCGGTGCCTGTGCCGTCGAGAGGCTGGCATTGAGAGCCCCTGGCGAGCACCTGGGCGAGTGCCTGGGCCAGCGCTTGGGCCAGCGCTTGGCCGGTTCGATCCGGGCGCGCCCACGCACGAGAGCGCCGTGGTCAGCCGGGGCTGCGGCTGCCCACGGCGCTCACCAGGCCGGAGGGATTTCCGGTGGGCCGTGCCGGGCCGTGCCTGGCCGTGCTGCGCCGGGCCGTGCTTGGCCTTGCCGTGCCGGGCCGTGCTTGGCCGTGCCGGGCCGCGCCGTCTCAGGCGACGAGACGGGCGGCGAGCGCCTTGGCCTTCTCCTGGGCTTCCTGGTGGGCCTTGTCGCGGGACGCCTCGAAGAGCGGGATCAGCTCGGACATTGCCGGGTTCTGCGGAGCCATGGTCAGCTCGGGAACGATGAAGTCGAGGTCCATGCCGAGGGCATCGCGCAGCGTCGCCGCCAGGTAGTTCTGCACGTACTCCATGCCCTCGCGCGGGGTGCCAGGGGCGTACGAGCCGCCGCGACTGGCGACGACGGTGACCGGGGTGCCCTTGGCGGAGGGGTTCTCCACGCCCGCGGTGCGGCCCATGAGGATCACGTTGTCCAGCCACGCCTTCAGCGTCGACGGGATCGAGAAGTTGTACATCGGGGCGCCGATCAGCACGGCGTCCGCCTGCTCCAGTTCCTGGATGAGCTTCATGCGCTCGGCGAACGCGGCGGCCTGCTCCGGCGTGTGCGTGGCAGGGTCGGAGAAGCCGGCGAGGTGGGCGTCGGCGGTGATGTGGGGGACCGGGTTCACGGACAGGTCGCGGTAGACGACCGTGCCTTCCGGGTGCTGCTCCTGCCAGGCCGTGCGGAAGGCGTCGGTGACGGAGCGCGAGGCGGAGGCGGTGGAGGGGAAGACCGACGAGTCGATGTGCAGCAGGGTGGCCATGATGTAGCTCCTGTGAGGATCAGCAGTAGCGGTAGTTGAGTACTTAACTAGTAATAGCACAGTCGCTTACTTTTCTTCATCTACGTACGAGAGCGCAGTAGTCTGGGGGCATGGTGGGTCACGGGGAAGAAGCCGAAGCAGCCGAGGAGCTCATGAGCGCCGGTGGGACGGGCAAGGGGGCCGCACCCGGTCATGACGTGGAGTCGTGTGCGCGGGTCGACATCGGGATGACGCGCGTCTTCGGACTCTTCGGCAAGCGATGGACGGGGCTGATCGTGGCCGCGCTGATGTCGGGACCCGTTCACTTCACGCGGCTGCGCCGGGCCATCCCCGGCATCAGCGAACGCATGCTCTCCGACCGCCTCACCGAACTCGGTGCCGCGGGACTCGTCGTGCGCGAGGTCGACGAGGGTCCGCCGCTGCGGGTCTCCTACCGCCTCTCGGCAGCCGGCGCCGCGCTGGAGCCGTCGCTGAAGGAGCTGGGCGCCTGGGCGGCGAAGTACCTCGGGGCTGAGGGCGGGAAGTGCCCGGAAGAGTTCCGTAAGTAGCTGTCGCTTGTCGGTGCTGTCGGTGTCGTCGGTGTCGTCGGTGTTCGCTCGGGTGGGTGGCCTGGTTGCCCACAGGGGGGTGCTTGTCCACAGGCTCTGACTGCGTCATTCCCGTGAGCGATACGGTCGTGCCGACATACGACGGGGAGGCGTTCCGAGTGGTCGAAGCGAGTGGGCAGTGCAAGCCGAGCGGGTGTGGTGGGCTGAATGACGCGGGGCGTGGCGCAGGACCGAGGCGGTTGCCTCGGGTGGCCGGGTTCGCGCGGTGGCCGGGGAGCGACGCAGACGTGGCGGAGGCCGGGCGATCGCCGAAAGCGACGGGCAAAGCGCTGCGCCAGCGGGTGCCGCGGGGTGCGCACTCGGTGTTCGCGGTGCGGGCCGGGCGTCCCGACGCCCTGACGGCCGTCGAGGAGTCCAACCGCGGCAGGCTCGACGAGCTGACACCGATACGCGTCGGGCGGATGGCGGCGACCCCCTTCGCCTTCCTGCGCGGCTCCGCGGGCCTGATGGCGCATGACCTGGTGCACACCCCGGTCACCGGCATCGCCGCCCAGCTGTGTGGCGACGCCCACGCCGCCAACTTCGGCCTGTACGGCGACGCGCGCGGCGGCCTCGTCATCGATCTCAACGACTTCGACGAGACGGCGTACGGCCCCTGGGAGTGGGACGTCAAACGCCTCGCCACCTCGCTGGTGCTCGCGGGGCGTGAGGCCGGGGCCGACGAGGACACCTGCCGGGCGGCCGCGTTCGACGCCGTGGGTGCCTACCGGCGCACCATGCGAGTGCTGGCGAAGCTCCCGACACTGGACGCGTGGAACGCCATCGCGGACGAGGAACTCGTCTCGCACGCCGACGCGCACGACCTGCTCGGCACGTTGCAGCGGGTGTCGGAGAAGGCCAGGAAGAACACGAGCGGGCGGTTCGCCGCCAAGTCCACGGTGGGCGTGGCGGGCGGCGGGCGGCGGTTCGTGGACGCGCCACCGGTGCTGCGCTCCGTGCCCGACGAGGAGGCCGCGGCGGTCGCGGCGGCCCTCGGCCCGTACCTGGACACGCTGCCCCCGGACCGGCTGCCGCTGCTCGGCCGGTATGCGATCCACGATGTGGCGTTCCGCATAGTCGGCACCGGCAGCGTGGGCACCCGCTCGTACGTGGTGCTGCTCCTCGACCACCGAGGTGAGCCGCTGGTGCTGCAAGTGAAGGAGGCGCGCCCCTCGGTCCTCCTGCCGCATCTGGCGGCGGCCGGGTTCGCGGTGGACCCGGTCGAGCACGAGGGACGGCGCGTGGTCCTCGGACAGAAGCGGATGCAGGTGGTCAGCGACATCCTGCTCGGCTGGACCACGGTGGGCGGGCGCCCGTTCCAGGTGCGGCAGTTCAGGAACCGCAAGGGCAGCGTCGACCCGGCCGCCCTCGCCGCCGACCAGGTGGACGACTATGCCCGGATGACGGGCGCGCTGCTCGCCCGCGCACACGCCCACAGCGCCGACCCCCGGCTCGTCGCCGGGTACTGCGGCAAGAACGAGGAACTGGACGAGGCGGTGGCCGCCTTCGCGGTCACCTACGCGGACCGCACCGAGGCCGACCACGCGGAACTGGTCCGTGCCGTGCGCGAGGGGAGGGTGGCGGCGGAGACCGGGGTGTGAGGCGCGAGTGTGGAGGAGACCGGGGTGTGAGGGAGACGGGGGCGTGGAGGAGAGCGGAGTGCGAGGAGACGGGGGCGTGGAGGAGACCCGGGTGTGAGGGAGACGGGGGTGTGGAGGGGAGCGGAGTGCGAGGGGGCTCGGGTGTGAGGCGGTGACGTGTCCGGCGGGGCGGGGCGGGGGGCGGGGCCCGAGGCGCGGTCGGTGGGCGTGCGGGGCGCTGTCGATCCGCCGGGCGGGAACGGCCCGGCGCGTGTCCGCCGGGACAGGCCCTAGGCTGGACAGGTGACGACCCCGGAGACCGATGTGGCAGGGCAGCCGCACGAGCAGCCGCACGAGCAGCCTCAGGAACGGCCTCAGGAACGGCCTGAGGAGCGGCTCGAGCGGGCGGTGCGCGCTGCCGAGCAGGCGCTCATCGAGTACGAGATCGCGGTGGAGACCTTCCGGGTGGAGGTGGAGAACTTCTCCCGGCTGCACCACCAGAAACTCGGCCCGATGTACGCCCGGCTGGACGAGCTGGAGGCGCTGATCGCGGAGGCGACGGCGGACCGCACCGGCGATCCGGAGGACCGGCGCAGGGCCGACGAGGCGCGGGCGCGGGTGCTGCCGATGCCGGGCGTCGAGGAGCTGTTCCACGGCTGGATGGACGGGGACGGACTGTTCCCGGAGGCCGCCGCGATGCTCACCGATCAGCCGGTGCAGCCGCCGCCGCGGGTGCGCCCCGGCGAGGGGGCCCGCAAGCTCTACCGCGAGCTGGCCCGGAAGGCTCACCCCGACCTGGCTCAGGACGAGGACGAGCGGGCCCGCCGTGACGAGTTCATCGCGCGGGTGAACGCGGCGTACGCGCGTGGCGACGAGGCGTTGCTGCGGGAGCTGGCCGACGAGTGGGCCGCAGGACCGGTGCCGCCGGAGCGGCAGCCGTCACCCAGCGAGGAGCTCTACGCACGGCTCGAGTGGCTGGCCCAGCGCAAGGAGATGCTCACGGCGATCGCGCGGGAGCTGGAGGAGAGTGCGATCGGATCCATGCTCCGGATGGCGCCGGACGACCCGGACGCCCTGCTCGACGAGATCGCCGAGAAGCTGCTCGCCCAGGTCGCCGAGCAGGAAACCGAACTGGCGCGGCTGACGTCGACGGCTCAGGACTCGTGATGCGCGCTCCTGAGCAGCAGCAGTAGCAGTAGCAGTAGCCGTACGGAGGGAGGCGGCGCAGGGCCGGACGCGGTTCCGGTAGCGTCGGAGCCATGGTTTTCGGTTCTGGTGTCCCCACGGTCGGTGTTGACGAGCTCAAGGAGGGGGACTTCCTCCTCGACGTGCGTGAGAACGACGAATGGCAGGCCGGTCACGCGGCGGCCGCGCTGCACATCCCGATGAGCGAGTTCGTCGCCCGCTTCGGCGAGCTGACGGAGGCGGCGCCGCAGGACGGTCGCGTCAACGTGATCTGCCGCTCCGGTGGGCGCTCCGCCCAGGTGACCATGTACCTGGCGCAGCAGGGCGTAGACGCGGTCAACGTCGACGGCGGCATGCAGGCATGGGAGGCGGCCGGCCGGCCCGTCGTCGATGCCACGGGCGGCCGGGGCTCGGTGGTCTGAGCGGGGCGTTGGTCCGGGCTCCGGACCGTTCGGCCGTGCGGTCGCCGATCGGCCGCGCGGTTACCCGAGCGGGTGGGCCGCGATGAGGTCGCCGAGGGCTTCCTCGTGGGCCGCGGCGGGGCCGAGCGCGAGCTCCAGGTGCTTGGCCCAGGCGTGGAAGCGGTGCAGCGGGTAGTCCGTGTCGGCGCCGAAGCCGCCGTGCAGGTGCTGGGCGGTCTGCACGATGCGGCGCACGCCGTCCGACGCCCAGATCTTCGCGACCGCCACGTCCCCCGTGGCCGGCAACGCGCCCTCCGCCCCGCTGCTCAGCCGCCACGCGGCCTGCCACAGTGTGGCCTCCATCGCGCGCAGGTCGATGTAGCGGTCGGCGGCCTGCATGGCGACGGCCTGGAACGTGGCGATCGGATGCCCGAACTGTTCGCGCTTGCCCGCGTAGTCGCTCGTCATCTTCAACACGCTCTCCCCGAGACCGAGCGCGAGCGCGCAGGTTCCGATGGTGAGCAGTGCGCGCAGCGCGGGCCAGGCGCCGTTGTCCTCGATGACGTGCGACGCGTCGATGTGCACGCCGTCGAGGCGTAGCTCGGCGAGGCGTTCGCCGTTCGTCGAGACCTGTTCCGCGAACGTGAGTCCCGGCAGTTCCTCGGCCGGTCCGGGCACCACCGCGAGCACTGTGGCGCCTTCGGCGGTGTGGGCGGGTACGACGATCCGGTCGGCGCCCCACGCCCACGGCACCGCCGTGTGCATCCCGTCCAGCACCCACCCGGTCTCGCGGTGTGCGGTCACGGCGAGTTCGGCCGGGTCGTGACCGGTGCGGCCCGCGGACGCGACGGTCAGGGTGAGGTCGCCGCGCCCCGCCCGGGGAAGGACCTCGCGGCGCAGTTCCTCACCGCCGTGGGCCCCCACGGTCGCCGCGGCCGCGCTGTGTTCGAGCAGCGGTACGCGCGCCAGTACCTTCGCCGACTCGCGCAGCACCAGACACAGAGCGATGGCGTCGAGCCCGGCCCCGCCGTGCTCCGGCCCGATCAGCAGGCTCAGCAGGTCGGCGTCGGCGGCCTTGGCCCACAGCCGACGGTCGAAGTCGTCTGCCACGGCGCCGGTGGTGAGCGCGGGGCTGGGCACGCCGTCGGGCGCGACCGGCCCGAAGACCGCCTTCGCCGCTTCGGCGGCGGCCTGCTGTTCCTCGGAGAAGCTGAAGTCCACGGGCCTGTCCTTCCGTTCTCACCATGGCGGTCCTCGCCTGACGGAGCGTCAAGATAGAACAGGTTCTAGGAGAAGGGAACAGGCAGCCGACGTCGGACCACGATCGAAACCCGGCCGGGCGGTCGAAGCCTTGGCTCAGCGGTCGAAGTCCAGCTCCACCTCCTCCGTGGTCGGGTGCGACTGACAGGCCAGGACGTATCCCGCCTCGGTCTCCTCGGGTTCCAGCGCGAAGTTCCGGTCCATCCGCACCTTGCCCGAGACGAGGAACGCGCGGCAGGTTCCGCACACGCCGCCCTTGCAGGCGTACGGCGCGTCGGGCCGGTTGCGCAGCACGGTCTCGAGCAGGGATTCGCCGTCCTGTACCGGCCAGCTGCCCGAGCGTCCGTCGAGTTGTGCGGTCACCTTGCTGTGCGCGGGAGTCGTCACGGCTGTCCGGGCCGGGGCCGGTCCGTCGTCCACGTGGAAGATCTCCTCGTGGACACGGTCCCGCCGCACCCCGAGGCCGCGCAGGGCCCGCTCGGCGCCCTGGACGAGCCCGAGAGGTCCGCACAGGAACCACCCCGCGACCCGGTCCACCGGAAGCAGCGCGGGCAGCAGCGCCGTGAGCCGTTCCTCGTCGAGCCGCCCGCCGGCGATTCCCGCCTGCTGTTCCTCGCGGGAGAGCACGGTCACCAGCTGGAACCGGTCGGGGTAGCGGTCCTTCAGGTCGGCGACCTCCTCCAGGAACATCGTCGAGGCGGTGGTGCGGTCGCTGCGTATCAGGCAGAACTCAGCGTCCGGCACGCGTGCGAGCAGTGTCGAGGCGATGCACAGGACCGGGGTGATGCCGCTGCCGCCTACGACCGCGGCGTAGCGGCCGGGGGCCGGGGCGAGGGTGAACCCTCCGGCCGGGGTCATCACCTCCAGCTCGTCGCCGACGGAGATCTCCTTGTGGGCGTAGGTCGAGAAGGCGCCTCCGTCGACCTGACGCACGCCCACCCGCAGCGTGCGGGGGGCCTCGTCGGCGGGGGCGGGGGAGCAGATCGAGTAGGTGCGCCGGATCTCCGTGCCGTCCACGGTGCGGCGCAGGGCGAGATGCTGGCCCGGTGCGTAGCGGTAGGACTCGCGCAGTTCGTCGGGGACGGCGAACGTGAGCGCCACGGAGTCGTCGGTGAGCCGGTCGACCGCGGTGACCGGCAGCCGGTGGAAGCGGGCCGCTCCCGCCTCTTGGGTCATCTCAACTCCTTGAAGTGGTCGAACGGTTCACGGCAGGACAGGCAGCGGCGCAGCGCCTTGCACGCCGTGGAGGAGAAGCGGCTGAGCAGTTCGGTCTCGGTCGAGCCGCAGTGCGGGCAGGCCACCGGGGGCAGCTGAGGGGCGTGCCGGGTGGGGCCCAGGGTGACCGGGACCGGTCCGGTGGGTTCGTGTGTCGTGCGGGGTGGGGCTATGCCGAACTCCCGCAGTTTGCGCCGCCCTTCGGGGGTGATGTCGTCGGTCGTCCATGCCGGGTCGAGGACCGGGCGGACCGTGACGTCGGGGACGCCGTGTTCGTGAAGGATCTGTTCTATGTCCGCTGCCATGGTCTCGATCGCGGGACACCCCGTGTAGGTGGGGCTGAGTTCGACCTCGACGCGGCCGGGGCCGAGTGTGTGCACGGCGCGCAGCACGCCCAGTTCCGTCAGGTTGAGCGCGGGCAGTTCGGGGTCGGGCACGGAGCCGGCCAGCCTGCGCAGCTCGGCCTCGAGCGGCGTCTGAGCGGACTGTGCTTCAGCGGTGGTGCGGGTGGTGCGGTCCGTGGTCACCATGACGCCCCCGGGTGGCTGCGGTGCAGGTGCTGCATCTCGGCGAGCATCCGGCCGAAGGGTTCGGTGTGCAGCCCCTGGCGCCCGGCTCCCGCGCTCCAGGCGCCCGTCTGCGGTCCGGTGGGGACCGTCAGGGTCGCCTCGCCCAGGACGCCGGTGACGGTCTTGGTCCAGCTGTCCCGCAGGTCCTGCCAGTCGATGGTGAGTCCGGGCAGCGGCTGGAACATCTCGCCCGTGAAGCGCCACAGGGCGTCCACGGCGTTCTGCATCCGTGTGTGGCTCTCGTCCGTGCCGTCGCCGAGACGGAGGGTCCACTGGCGCGCGTGGTCGAGGTGGTAGGCGATCTCCTTGACGGCCTTGGTGGCCAGCGGCGTGAAGACGGTGTCGGCGTGGGCCAGCCGCTCGTACAGAAGATGCTGGTAGGCGGAGAAGCAGAGCTGGCGGGCGATGGTGTGGGCGAAGTCGCCGTTGGGCTGTTCGACGAGGTGCAGATTGCGGAAGGAGCGCTCCTCGCGCAGGTAGGCCAGTTCGTCCTCGTCTCCCACCAGGCTCAGCAGTACGCGGGCCTGGCCGAGCAGGTCGAGGGCGATGTTGGCCAGGGCCACTTCCTCTTCGAGGACCGGGGCGTGGCCGATCCACTCCCCCAGGCGGTGCGAGAGCACCAGTGCGTCGTCGCCGAGGGCGAGGGCGGCGGCCGTGGTCTGCGTCTGCCGGTCGGTCTGCGTCACAGGTGCTTCACCCCTTCCGGGATCTCGTAGAACGTCGGGTGCCGGTAGGGCTTGTCGGCGGCGGGTTCGAAGAACGGGTCCTTCTCGTCCGGTGACGAGGCGGTGATCGCGGCGGAGGGCACCACCCAGAGCGAGACGCCCTCGCCGCGCCGCGTGTACACATCCCGCGCGTTGCGCAGGGCCAGTTCGGCGTCCGGTGCGTGCAGGCTGCCCGCGTGGGTGTGGGACAGGCCGCGGCGGGAGCGCACGAAGACCTCCCACAGGGGCCAGTCGGTGCTGTCCGCACCCGTGTCTCGGTTCTGTGCCGGGGTCTCGCTCATGCCGCCCTGCCTTCACGCGTCGCTGCCGGGGAGGAGTGCTTGGCCGCGTGGGCCGCGGCGGCCTCGCGCACCCATGCGCCCTCGTCGTGGGCGCGTCTGCGCTGGGTGATGCGCTGCTCGTTGCACGGGCCGCGGCCCTTGAGGACCTCCTGGAACTCCGTCCAGTCGATCGCGCCGAAGTCGTGGTGCCCGCGCTCCTCGTTCCAGCGCAGCTCCGGGTCGGGGAGAGTCAGCCCGAGGGACTCGGCCTGCGGGACGCAGATGTCGACGAAGCGCTGGCGCAGCTCGTCGTTGGAGTGGCGCTTGATCTTCCATGCCATGGACTGGGCCGAGTGCGCGGACTCCGTGTCGGGCGGGCCGAACATCATCAGGGACGGCCACCACCAGCGGTCCACCGCGTCCTGGGCCATGGCGTGCTGGGCCTCGGTGCCCCGGCTGAGCGCGAGCAGCAGCTCGTAGCCCTGGCGCTGGTGGAAGGACTCCTCCTTGCAGACGCGGACCATCGCGCGTGCGTAAGGCCCGTAGGAGCAGCGGCACAGGGGGACCTGGTTGGTGATGGCCGCGCCGTCCACGAGCCAGCCGATCGCTCCGACGTCGGCCCAGGTCAGTGTCGGGTAGTTGAAGATCGAGGAGTACTTCTGGCGGCCACTGTGCAGCTTGTCGAGCAGTTCGTCACGGCCGACGCCGAGGGTTTCCGCCGCGCTGTAGAGGTACAGCCCGTGTCCTGCCTCGTCCTGCACCTTGGCCATCAGGATCGCCTTGCGTCGCAGGGAGGGGGCGCGCGTGATCCAGTTGGCCTCCGGCTGCATGCCGATGATCTCGGAGTGCGCGTGCTGCGCGATCTGACGCACCAGCGTGGCGCGGTAGGCGTCGGGCATCCAGTCGCGGGGTTCGATGCGTTCGTCCGCCGCCACCGCGGCGTCGAACGCGGCCTGGAACGCGGCGCTGCGGGCCTCGGCGTCGCTGCTGTCGCCGCCGGTGCCGTCGTCGGTCGTCCGTGGTGCGGCTGGATGCCGCGGAGCTGATGTCGCCATGGCCTGTCCCCCTCGACCCTCGTGCGTGCCCGAAGCAGGACGGGGCGCCCATCGCTCCCGACCGATCGTTCGGTTCGTCGGATTCAATGGTCGGTCGGTGGCCGTAAGGTGTCAACCCTGA
Organism: Streptomyces beihaiensis; assembly: GCF_026274175.1. GTDB lineage: Bacteria > Actinomycetota > Actinomycetes > Streptomycetales > Streptomycetaceae > Streptomyces > Streptomyces beihaiensis. Next base: position 2,623 of record NZ_JAPHNL010000244.1, on the reverse strand, counting down.
GCATCCGGGCCTGTGGATAACCTCGGGCGGCTGTGCTCGGCGGCCGCTCCCCAGTACCGTGCCGGTGCGTCGCATGCGCCGGACCCCGAGGAATCGGTTCGCCGGGGCGGGCGGACGAGCGAATGACCGGCGGGCCGACAGTCCGACGGGACGGGGACCAGGGAGTACTGATGGAGACGGAGACAGGGGCCGCGGGCGAGGCCGCCCGGCCCTCGGCGGACCGTGCGCCGTCCGCACCGGCCGACGAGCAGACGCAGCCTGCCGCCGACACCGCGCTGGACGACACGGCCGCCCGGCCTTCCGGACGTCTCGGCATCGCCGGGCTCTCGCCCGGCTACCAGCTGACCGCGGCCCTCGCCCTGGCGGCGGTCGCCGTCGTCGCCTGCGTGCACGTCCTGATGGTGTTCCTGTACGTCGCGCCGCCGAACACCCTGACCAAGCGGCACGGCGACCTGGTCGACGAATGGATCTACCCGGAGTTCGAACAGAACTGGAAGCTGTTCGCACCCAACCCGCTCCAGCAGAACATCGCCGTGCAGGCCCGTGCCGAGCTGCGCGCCCCCGACGGCTCGCTGCGCACGACGGGCTGGTACGACCTGTCGGCACAGGACGGCGCCGCCATCCACCACAACCCGGTGCCGAGCCACACCCAGCAGAACGAGCTGCGCCGCGCCTGGGACATCTTCGTCTCCACGCACGACGCCAAGAACAGGTCCACCGGGCTGCGCGGCGACCTGTCCGAGCAGTACCTGCGCCGCATCATCGTGCTGCGCCTCGACCGGCTCGACGTCGGCGCGAAGGGCGATGTCGTCGAGCGCGTCCAGGTGCGGTCCCGGGCGACCACCATCGCTCCGCCGAAGTGGAGTGACGAGAAGGTGAGCCAGAAGCCGGTCTACCGGCAGGCGCCCTGGTGGCCCGTGACCAAGCACGACGCACCGCTGGACAGCGGCAGCAGCGTGCGCGCGGGCGCCGACGACAGCCCGTCGGCGAAGGGCGGTGTCCGATGAGCGGGGTCGAGGTGAGGGCGCGGGCCGGCCTCCAGAAGATCACGGCGTCCGCGCTCGGCCCGTACCAGAGCGCGGTGATCAGGATCGGGTTCTCCGCGACCTGGCTGCTGTTCCTGCTGCGCGAGTTCCCGCACCGGCAGGAGCTGTACGGTCCCGACGCGCCGTGGAGCTGGGACCTCGCCCGGCAGCTGATCGCGGACAACCACGCGTTCACCACGCTGATGTGGTCGGACGGCCAGGCGTGGTTCGAGACCGTCTATGCCGCGGCCGTGCTCGTCTCGGCGCTGCTGATGCTGGGCTGGCGCACCCGTGCCATGGCGGTGCTGTTCATGGTCGGTGTGCTGTCGCTGCAGAACCGCAGCGTCTTCGTGGGCGACGGCGGCGACAACGTCCTTCACCTCATGTCCATCTACCTCGTCTTCACACGCTGCGGACAGGTCTGGTCGCTCGACGCGCGCCGCGCGGCACGCGCGCGTGCCGCCGGACGGACGGACGAGGAGACGGTCGCCGACGACCGGGTGGGGCCGGTGCTGTGGAGCGTCCTCGGAGCGGCACTGGTCTTCCTCACGGTGACGGGCCAGTCCGACTTCACCTGGCGCTTCCTGCTTGACCCGCCGGTCGTGCCGCTGGTGCTCTGGTCGGTCTGGCTCGGCTGCGGGCTGTGGTGGTACGCCCAGCGCCGCGGGTCCCGCGACCTGCGCCTGCTGTGCGACGTCGTCACCAACACCGCGCACAACGCCGCCCTGTCGGTGATCATGGTGGAGGCGTGCCTGGTCTACGCGACGGCCGGCTGGTACAAGATCCAGGGCACGCGCTGGCAGGACGGTACCGCCGTCTACTACCCGCTGCACCTGGACTACTTCTCGCCCTGGCCCGCCCTGGGCGACCTGATGACCAGGTTCGGGCTGATGGTGCTGATCGTGACCTACGTGACGGTGGCCGTACAGGTCGCCTTCCCGTTCACGGTCTTCAACCGGCGCCTGAAGAACGTGCTGCTGGTGTTCATGATGACCGAGCACGCCGTCATCGCCGTCACGCTCGGCCTGCCGTTCTTCTCGCTCGCGATGATCACCACGGATGCCGTCTTCCTGCCGACGTCGTTCCTGCGGCGGGTCGGCGGCTGGGTGGGGCGCGCTTGTGGCCGCCCGTTCTCCCGCGCGGGCAGCGAGAACGGTGTGGAGCTGCCCGCCCGGCGTCCCGAGCCGGACCCCGCCGGACCGCCGGTGGCGCAGCCGCCCCCGGCACGCCCGTAGGCTTCCCGCCATGAGCGTGACGAGTACGGCGGGCGGCGCGGACGGCATGCGCGGGCAGGGCCCCGACGAGGCGGTGCGGGCCTGGCGGCGACTGGCCGACACGGCCGTGCTGCTCGACGGGTTCCACGCGCTCAAGCACGCCGTACGTTTCGGCGCCGACGTCCCGGTGGCGCTCGCCGTCGACCGGGCGGCCACGCTCGCTCTGGCGGGAGAGCTCGCCCCTGACGTCGTACGGGAGCTGGACGCGCTTCTCGTCGAGGTGCCGGGGGAAGTGCTGCGGGCGCTCGTGCCGCGGCTGCACCCCACGGGCGTCGCCGCGCTCGCCGGGCGGCCCGCCGACTCCTCGGTGCTGCGCCAGGAGAT
>NZ_JAPHNL010000243.1 GCF_026274175.1 Streptomyces beihaiensis | reverse complement strand
GCCCGGTCTCGTCACGCACCGCCTCGGCCGCCAGCAGCGCCCCCGCTGTCCCGTGGGCGACGTCGGCACCGGCCGACGGGCACGCCGCCTCCAGCGCCTCCAGCGCCTGCGGCACCGCGGCCGCCAGGTCCTGGCTGTCCAGCAGCGTGGAGAGCCGGGCCGCGGCGTAGCAGACGCCGCCCACGCCGAAGAAACCGCCGGGACCCACCGCGGCCGCCAGGTCAGGGTTGCGGGCGAGCAGGCGCACCAGTGCGGGCAGCGCCCGCACCGCCCTGTCAGCTGCCTCCAGGTGGCGCTCGGAGCCGGACAGACGGCCTAGTTCGGCGAGGAAGAGCGCGGTACCGCAGTAGCCGTCGGCCAGCCCCGCCCCCATGGGCATGACCGTCCAGTGCCGCTCGTCGGCACACTCCAGGGTCAGCCAGTTGCTGCGGTGCTCGTCCCGGCAGGCGCGGGCGAGCAGGTCGTCGCCGATGTCCAGAGCGAGTTTCAGCAGGCGCTCCGGATCGCAGGCCGCCGCGTCGCCCGCCGCCCCGGCGGGCGCCCGCCGCGGCG
>NZ_JAPHNL010000241.1 GCF_026274175.1 Streptomyces beihaiensis | reverse complement strand
GGCAGTCGGCGACGAAGCAGAAAGCATCACGGCGCGAGCCGTGAGAATCCCCCTCCTTCAGGAGGGGGAGAAGTCAAACGTGCCTCCTCGCGTCGCGGCGGTCCGCCCACCCCGCCCGATACCCCAGCTCGTATCCGACATGGACGGTACCAACCGGATCGCCAACTGCTTGACAAGGCATTGGCAAATGTTCGCGCCGAGCCTGAAATACCGTTCGGCCAGTATGGCGGGCCGCCGGGCGGCGGAACGCGTCCTTCCCTACTCCTAAAGGAGCACGAGGTAGTACGCCTCTCTGCGCCAAATCCCTTCACCCGTTGAAGACCGGTCGACCGGCTTGCTAACTTGGCGCCAGTTGAAGTCTCCGGTACACGAAAGGCGGCGGTTGTGGTGGCCACAGGTCTTCTTGGGGCGGGAAGCGGGGCGGTGGCCGCGCCGCAGTACGCGCGCATGGCCGGTGACCCTGACGACGACGGATGGGGCTAGGCCCTGTCTTCAAACTCCCGCCTGCCCGGCGATGCCTGGCACGCACGCTCGCGGCGTTGCCGAAAAGCCCGA
>NZ_JAPHNL010000240.1 GCF_026274175.1 Streptomyces beihaiensis | reverse complement strand
TGGCCGTCGCACTCGTAGGGGAGCTGGCCCAGGAGCGGCCGCGGACGGCCGCCGCGCACGTGGCCGTGTTCGTCGGGCGCAGGCTCGAACACGGCCCCGGCGACCGTGCCGTGCTGCGGCCGCTCGTCGTGGCCCTGTTGCACAGCCCGTCCGTGTCCGTGCGGGCCGCGCTCGCCGGTGTGCTCGCCGAGCCGGGCACCCCCGCGTCCAGGGCGCTGCGCACCGAACTGCTGGACCTCCTGTTCACACAGGAGCGCGACCCGGCCGTCCTGGACGCCGTACTGACCGAGGCCGCCCGCGGCGCCGCCCGGCGTGGCCGGCCGCGCACGCGGGACCTCGTGCACAGGACCGGGCAACTACTCGTCCGCACCCCGGAGGGCGCCGCCTGCTTCGACCGGCGCCTCGTCGACCTCGCACGGGCCGTACCGGGATTCGCCGCGCTGGTGACGCGGTGGCTGGCGGCCCAGCCGCAGGAGTGGGCCGCCCTCGTCGGACCCGGCGCCCGCCGCATGGTCGAGAACCTGTCCGGGCAGGGCGTGCCCGCCTGACCCGCCCGATGCGAGCGGCGCGCGGTCGGCATGGCACTCTTAGACCTGCGGAATATCGGACACCGGACAGACGAAACCCGTCGTACACAGGTTTGCGAGGAGCAATCACCGTGCAGCGCTGGCGTGGCTTGGAGGACATCCCCCAGGACTGGGGGCGCAGCGTCGTCACCATCGGCTCCTACGACGGAGTCCACCGCGGACACCAGCTGATCATCGGCCGCGCCGTGGAGCGCGCGCGCGAGCTCGGCCTGCCCACCGTCGTCGTCACCTTCGACCCGCACCCCAGCGAGGTCGTGCGACCCGGCTCGCACCCGCCGCTGCTCGCCCCGCACCACCGCAGGGCCGAGCTGATGGCCGAACTCGGCGTCGACGCCGTCCTCGTGCTCCCCTTCACCACCGAGTTCTCGAAGCTGTCGCCCGCCGACTTCGTGGTGAAGGTACTCGTCGACAAGCTGCACGCGCGCGTGGTCGTCGAGGGCCCCAACTTCCGCTTCGGCCACAAGGCCGCCGGCACCGTCGGCTTCCTGACCGAGCAGGGCGGGACGTACGACTTCGAGGTCGAGATCGTCGACCTCTACGTCAGCGGCACCGCGGGCGGCGGCGAGCCGTTCTCGTCCACGCTCACCCGCCGCCTGGTCGCCGAGGGAGACGTGGCGGGCGCCGCGGAGATCCTCGGCCGGCCGCACCGCGTGGAGGGCATCGTGGTCCGCGGCGCCCAGCGCGGCCGCGAACTCGGCTTCCCCACCGCCAACGTGGAGACCCTGCCGCACACCGCGATCCCGGCGGACGGCGTCTACGCGGGGTGGCTGCACGCGAACGGCGAGGCGATGCCCGCGGCGATCTCCGTCGGCACGAACCCGCAGTTCGACGGCACGGAGCGCACCGTGGAGGCGTACGCCATCGACCGCGAGGGCCTCGACCTGTACGGGCTCCATGTGGGGGTCGACTTCCTCGCGTTCGTGCGCGGCATGTCGACGTTCGACTCACTCGACGAACTCGTGGCGGCGATCGCGGACGACGTGAAGCGGGCGCGGGAGATCATCGAGGCGAGTGAGGCGTAGGTAACACCCCTGAAGTGTCATGAACGGGCGCCCGGTTCCGTCATGTAGGTGCAAGGCATCAAGCGTCAGGCATCAACGCGCTGACGCGGCAACGCGCCGACAGATACGGAGTTCGCCATGGAAGCCCGTCTCGACATGTTCTCCCAGCAGGCTGCGCGCGGGTTCGTGAAGCGGCTCGTGGGGGCACACCGGCCGATCACGGAATCGACGGTCCCCGCGACCACGCAGGAACTGGTGAAGATCCGCGCCAGCCAGATCAACGGCTGCTCCGCCTGCCTCGACATGCACACCAAGGAGGCGCTCGCGGCGGGGGAGACGCCGGTCCGGCTCAGCCTCGTCGCGGCCTGGCAGGAGGCGACGGTCTTCACCGAGGCCGAGCGCGCCGCCCTCGAACTGGCCGAGCAGGGCACGCGCCTGGCCGACGGCGCGGGCGGCGTCACCGACGAGGCGTGGGCGAGCGCGGCCAAGCACTACGACGACGAGCAGCTCGGCGTGCTCGTCTGCCTGATCGCCGGGATCAACGCGTTCAACCGGTTGAACGTGATGCTGCGGCAGCCGGCCGGTCACTACGAGGTCGGGATGGCCTCGCCGCTGGAGTGACGCGCGCGTGCCCAATGGCACGCCACCTGCGCCCCGCCCCCGCCGGACAGCGGCGGCAGGTCCCGCGAGCGGCAGGCGTCGGCCACCCCGGCCCGCTCCGCCTCCCCGCTCGCGAGCACCTGGCAGCGCACGTGGAACCGGCATCCGGGCGGAATGCGGGACGGGTCCGGCGGCTCCCCGGCGAGCACCAACGGATCGCCGGTCGCCTCCGGGAGCACTGACAACAAGGCCCGCGTGTACGGGTGCCGGGGGGAGGTCAGGACCTCCTCCACCGTGCCCGTCTCCACGATCCGGCCCAGATACATCACGGCCACCCGGTCGGCGATGTTCCACGCGAGCCCCAGGTCATGGGTGACCACCAGCGCCGAGAGGCCCATCTCCTCGCGCAGCCTGAGCAGCAGCGCCAGGATCTCGCCGCGCACCGACGCGTCGAGCGAGGCCACCGGCTCGTCCGCCACGATCAGCTCCGGCTCCAGGACGAGCGCGCCCGCGATGACGACGCGCTGGCGCTGCCCGCCGGACAGTTCGTGCGGGTAGCGCAGGAAGAAGCGTTCGGGCGGGCGCAGCCCGGCGCGCGCCAGGGCACCGGCCACGGCCTCGCGTTCGTCGCCCGGGTACCGGTGGATGCGCAGCCCCTCGGCCACCGCGTCGTACACGGTGTGGCGAGGGTTGAGCGAGCCGCTCGGGTCCTGGAGGACCAGCTGGACGCGCTTGCGGTAGGTCTTCAGGGCGCTCGCCGTGTAGCTCAGGGGCGCGCCCGCGAAGGTGACCCGGCCGCCGGTCGGCCGTTCGAGGCCGAGCAGCGTGCGGGCCAGGCTCGTCTTGCCGCAGCCGGACTCGCCCACCAGGGCGACGATCTCGCCGGGCGCGATGTCCAGGTCGACCCCGTCCACGGCGCGCGCGTCGGGGGCGCCGCGCCGTCCGGGGAACGTGAGGCGCAACTCCGCCGCGCTCAGCAGTGGTTGAGGTTCCGTCATGCCGTCGTGCTCCTCGCCTCTGGGCCCCGCTCCATGCCCTGCCTCTCTGCCCCGCCGCAATGCTCTGCCGCTATGTCCGCGTCAATGTTCCGGCTCCCGGCCCTGTCCCCGCACCCGCGCCCGCACGTCCTCGGCCGCGCCCGTCCGCCCGACCCGTACGCATGCCGCCCGCCTCCCGGCCCCGGCCGGCCGCAACTCCTGGTCGTCCCGCGCGCACACGTCGAGCGCCACCGGGCAGCGCGGATGGAACGTGCAGCCGGGCGGCAGCGCCGCCGGGTCCGGCGGGTCGCCGGGCAGACCGCGCGGAGCGAACCGGGACGCCGGGTCGCCGATCGTGGGGAAGGAACCGGACAGCGCCTTGCCGTACGGGTGCAGCGCGTCCGCGTACACCTGCGCGGCCGGGCCCTCCTCGACGACACGGCCCGCGTACATCACCGCGAGCCGGTCGCAGGTGTCCGCCAGCACCGCCAGGTCGTGACTGATCATGACGAGGCCGAGGTCCTGCTCGGCCACGAGGCGTGAGATCAGGCCGAGGATCTGCGCCTGGATCATCACGTCGAGCGCGGTCGTCGGCTCGTCCGCCACGATCAGCTCAGGGTCGCAGGCCAGCGCCATGGCGATCATCACGCGCTGGCGCTGCCCGCCGGACAGCTCGTGCGGATAGGACGCGGCGCGGGCGGCCGGGAGGCCCACGTGTTCCAGGAGCTCGGCGACCTTGCGCCGCGCGCCCTCCCGCGTGGCCCGCTTGTGCAGGAGGATCGGCTCGGCGATCTGGTCGCCGACCCTGTGCACCGCGTTGAGCGAGTGCATCGCGCCCTGGAAGACGATCGAGGCGCCCGCCCAGCGCACCGCGCGCACCCGCCCCCACTTCATGGTCAGCACGTCCTCGCCGCCCAGCAGGACCTCGCCGGTGACCTTCGCGCTCGCGGGCAGCAGCCGCAGCAGGGCCAGGGCGAGCGTCGACTTGCCGCACCCCGACTCGCCCGCGACGCCCAGCTTCTGCCCGGCCGCCAGGGTGAGGTCCACGCCGCGCACGGCCCGCGCCCCGCCGTCGTACGTCACCGTCAGGTCGCGCACCTGAAGCAGCGTCATGACCGCACCCCCAGCTTCGGGTTGAGGACGGACTCCACGGCCCGGCCGCACAGTGTGAAGGCCAGCGCGACGGCCGCGATGGCGATGCCGGGCGGCGCCAGGTACCACCAGTCGCCCGCACTGACGGCGCCCGCCTCACGCGCGTCCTGCAGCATGCCGCCCCAGGAGGTGATCGTCGGGTCGGACAGGCCGAGGAACGCGAGGGTCGCCTCGGTCAGGATCGCGGACGAGATGATCATCGTGGTCTGGGCGAGGACGAGCGGCATGACATTGGGCAGCACGTGCCGGACCATGACGTGCCCGTGGCCGCCGCCGAGCGCGCGGGCCCGCTCGATGTACGGGCGTGACTCCACGGACAGCGTCTGCGCGCGCACGAGCCGCGCCGTGGTCGGCCAGGTCGTCACACCGATGGCGATGATCACGGTCCACATGGAGCGGCTCATCACCGTGGCGAGCGCGATGGCGAGGACCAGGGTCGGCATCACCAGGAACCAGTCCGTGATCCGCATCAGCACGGTCGCGTACCAGCCCCGGAAGTGTCCGGCGACGATCCCGACGACCGTGCCGATCGCCACGCACAGGAACGCCGCGAGCAGCCCCACGGTCAGCGAGATCCGCGACCCGTACACCAGGAGCGCCAGCACACTGCGGCCGAACTGGTCGGTGCCGAGCGGGAACCGCCCACTGGGCCCCTCCAGCGGGCCGCCCTCGGCGTCGGTGACGCTCTGCGAGTCCGCGCCGGCGAGCAGCGGCGCCGTGACGGCGACGACCGCGAACACGATCAGCAGCCCGAGCCCCCACAGGCCGCCGCGGTGCGCCCGGTAGGAGCGCCAGAACCGGGCGAGCGACGCGCGTCGGCGGGCGCGGGCGAGGGCGCGCGCGTCGACGACGGATCCGGGCGCGCCCGGCCCGCTCGCCTTCCTGGTCTCGGACGTGGTCATCGGCCCACCCTCGGGTCGAGCAGCGGATAGAGGATGTCGGCGAGGGTGTTCGCGAGGATCACCGCGGTGGCGAAGACGAAGAACAGCCCCTGCACGAGCGGCAGATCGGGAACGGACAGGGCCTGGTAGAAGAGCCCGCCGAGCCCCGGCCAGGAGAACACCGTCTCGACGAGGATCTGCCCGGCGACCACATGCCCCAGGTTCACGAACATCAGCGTGAACGTCGGCAGCAACGCGTTCGGCACCGCGTGCCTGCGCCGCACCAGGTCGTCGCGGAGCCCCTTGGCCCGCGCGGTCGTCAGGTAGTCGCTGCCCATCTCGTCGAGCAGCGACGACCGCATCACCAGGAGCGTCTGCGCGTATCCGACGGCGACCAGTGTGACGACCGGAAGGACCATGTGGTGCGCGACGTCGACGACGTACGAGAATCCGTGCAGCCCCCCTTGTTCGAGCCCGCCCGTCGGGAACATGCCGGGGATCGGCCCGATCCCGACGGCGAACACGATGATGAGGAGCAGGCCCAGCCAGAAGGACGGCACCGAGTACAGGGTCAGCGCGAACGCCGTGTGGAAGCGGTCGGAGCGCGACCCGCTGCGCCAGCCGGAGCGCGTGCCGAGCCAGATGCCCAGCGCCGAGTACAGCACGTACGCCGTGCCGGTCAGCAGCAGTGTCGCGGGCAGGGCGCCGGTGATCTTGTCGATGACCGGGGTGTGGTACTGGTACGAGATACCGAAGTCGCCGCTGAGCGCGTCCCCGATGTACGACGTGAACTGCTTCCACATCGGCTGGTCGAGGCCGTACTGGTGGCGCAGCGCGGCGAGTTGCTGCGTGGAGACGCGCCGGCCGCCGGTCATCTGCTTGACCGGGTCGCTCGGGATCAGCCGGAAGAGGAAGAAGCTGGTGACGAGGACGGCGAAGAGCGAGACGGCCGCGCCGACGATCTTCGCCGCCGCGTACTGAAGGTACGCCCTGAGGTTACGGGCACGGGGGCCGCGCGTTCCCGGCCGGGCCCCCGGCTCCGGCCCGGCCGCCGCGGCCGGACCGGAACCGGGTCGCGCGTCCGCGGACTTCGCGAGGGCCGGAGTGCTGTCAGCTGTCATGTTTCACTGCCTCGAGTGTCATGGTCCACTGCCTCGAGTCGCTACTCGCGGTCGTCGGCGGTCCGGCGGCGGCGCACGCCCACGAAGGCACCGCCGCCGATGACGACGAGCGCTGCGACGACGATGCCGACCACGATCCCCGTCGAGCTGCCGCTGGACGAGCCCGAGCCGGAGCCTTGGGAGCCGGACGCGGGAACGGCCGACCACCAGCTCCAGTACCCGTCCTGGCCGTAGATGTTGCCCGCGGCCGTCGGCATCGTCTCGATCGACTTGATCTGGTCGGTGCGGTATGCCTCCACGGCGTTCGGGTAGGCCATGATGTTCATGTAGCCGGAGTCGTACAGCCAGGACTCCATCTGCTTGACGAGGCCGGCCCGCTTGGCCGGGTCGTACTCGGCGAGCTGCTTGGCGTACAGGTCGTCGTACTTCTTGTCACAGATGAAGTTGTCCGTCGCCGCGCTCTCGCCGCCCGTCTTGTCCGGCAGGGCCGCGCAGGTGTGGATGCCGAGCACGAAGTCCGGGTCCGGGTTGACCGACCAGCCGTCGAAGGCGAGGTCGTACTGGCCCCGGTACCAGGGCACGGACACGTCGTTGACGCAGTCGAGCTTGAGGCCGATGCCGAGCTTGCCCCACCACTCCTTCAGGTACTTGCCGACGGCCTTGTCGTTCGGGTCGGTGGTGTGGCACAGCATGCGGAAGTTCAGCGGTTTGCCGTCCTTGCCGACGCGTTTGCCGTTCTTGAGCGGGTAGCCCGCCTGGTCGAGCAGCCGGGCCGCGGCCTGCGGGTCGTAGGAGAGTTTCTGGCTCGCGGACGGCTTCCAGAAGTACTGGGAGAAGCGCGGCGGGATGTACCCCTCGCCCTGCACGGCGTGGCCCTGGAAGACCTTGTCGACGATGGTCTTGGTGTCGACCGCCTCGAACAGCGCGTGCCGCACCCGCTTGTCGAGCAGCGCCTTGTTGCCGTCGCCGAACTTCGTGCCGTCCTTGGTGCGCGCGCCCGGGTTGGTGGCGATGGCGTAGAAGCGGCGGCCGGGGCCCTCGTTGAGCTTGATGTTCTTCACGCCCTTGAGGGAGGCGGCCTGAGCCGGGGTCAGGGCCGGGGAGCCCGCCACGAAGGAGACCTCGCCCTTGCGCAGCGCGGCGACGGCGGCGTCCTGGTCCTTGTACGTCTTGAAGACGATCTCGTCGAACTGGGGCGTTCCGGTCTTGCGCCAGAAGTCCTTGTTCCGCTCCAGCTTCACGTACTGGTCGGTCTTGTAGTCGGTGAGGATGAACGGGCCGTTGCCGACGACCGGGAACCTCTTGTCGTTGTTGAACTTCGAGAAGTCCTTGACGTTCTTCCAGATGTGCTCGGGCACGATCGGGATGTCGAGCGCCGTCATCGTCGCCTGTGGCTTCTTCAGTTTGATGACCAGCTTGGTGTCGCTGGGCGCCGTGACTTTCTCGAAGTTGGTGACGAACGAGCCGTTGGCGGTCGCCGCGGCGGAATCCGTCATGATTTTGTTGAACGTGAAGGCCGCGTCCTTGGCGGTCGCCTTCACCCCGTCGGACCACTTCGAGTTCGACCGGATGGTGTACGTCCACGTCAACTTGTCGGGGGACGCCTGCCACTTGGTGGCGAAACCCGGGATGACGTGGTTGTCCTTCGGATCGTAGTTGGTCAGGAACTCGTACATCATCCGGTGGATGCTCGTGGTGAGCAGCCGCTGGGCCAGGAACGGACTGAGCGAGTCCACGCTCTGCGAGACCGCCACGGTGAGGACCTTCTTGCCCCCGTCGTCCTGGGCCGACGCCTGCTGGGGGGCCGGGTTGAGCGGCGTGGCCAGGGCGGCGGTCAGGGCGAGGGCGGCGGCGCCCGCGGCCAGGAGGACCCGCGCGCCGCGGTGTGGGGAATGGCGTTTTCCGTCGGGCTGATCTTGCTGACGCGTTTCGTTCATCGTGGTGACCTCGCGCATCGCTCGCACAGCTTGGCTGAATGAAGTGAGTGTCTATCAGCGGCTGTTGACACCCGTCAACGGCGCATGAACCCCATGTGGCCTGCGGAAATAACGAGTTGACCTGCATTTTTCGCCCATTGGTGTGGACCTCTGACGCTGTGCAGGCCAGAGGATGGCGCCCGAATGGAGGAATGAGGGAGGACTGGGCGGACGGATATGCGAATGGCCCGCACCGTACGGGGACGGTGCGGGCCATTCCTGGCTCGACGGGGGCGCTGCTACTGCTGCGGGGGACCGGGCTGCTGCCAGCCGGGCGGCGGTCCCGGCTGCTGGCCCGGCTGCTGCGGAGGCGGCGGAGCGCCCCAGCCCTGCTGGGCGGGCGGCGGGCCCTGCGGCGGCTGGCCCTGCTGCGGCGGGTACGGGGCGGGCGGCTGCTGGCCCGGGTAGGGGCCCTGGCCCGGCTGGCCGGGCTGCGGCGGGTACGGCTGCTGCTGGCCGGGCATGCCGGGCATGGGAGGGGCCATGGTCGGCGGCTGCTGACCGTCCGCCTGTGTCCACAGGCCCTGTTGCTGCTGGGCGCGGACGAAGTCCTCGGCGACCATCGCCGCGAGGTTGAAGTACGCCTCCCGCACCTTGGGCCGCATCATGTCGAGGTTGACCTCGGCACCGGCCGCGAGGTGCTCGTCGAACGGCACCACGACCACACCGCGGCAACGCGTCTCGAAGTGGCTGACGATGTCCTCCACCTTGATCATCTTGCCGGTCTCACGGACACCCGAGATGACCGTGATGGAGCGTGAGACGAGGTCGGCGTAACCGTGCGCGGAGAGCCAGTCGAGCGTGGTGCTCGCGCTGGACGCGCCGTCGACGGAGGGCGTGGAGATGATGATGAGCTGGTCGGCGAGGTCGAGAACGCCGCGCATGGCGGAGTAGAGCAGACCGGTGCCGGAGTCGGTCAGGATGATCGGGTACTGGCGGCCCAGAACGTCGATGGCGCGCCGGTAGTCGTCGTCGTTGAACGTCGTCGAGACGGCCGGGTCCACGTCGTTCGCGATGATCTCCAGACCGGACGGGGCCTGCGAGGTGAACCGGCGGATGTCCATGTACGAGTGCAGGTGCGGGATCGCCTGCACGAGGTCACGGATGGTCGCACCGGTCTCGCGCCGCACGCGGCGGCCGAGCGTGCCCGCGTCCGGGTTGGCGTCGATCGCGAGGATCTTGTCCTGGCGCTCGGTGGCCAGCGTCGAACCCAGGGCGGTGGTCGTGGTCGTCTTGCCCACGCCGCCCTTGAGGCTGATCACGGCGATCCGGTAGCAGGAGAGCACCGGGGTGCGGATCAGCTCGACCTTGCGCTGCCGCTCGGCCTCCTCCTTCTTGCCGCCGATCTTGAAGCGGTTGCCGGTTCCCGGGCGGCTGCTCTTCGCCTTCTGTTTCTTGCTGTTGACCAGCCGGTCGGACGACAGCTCCACGGCGGCCGTGTAGCCGAGGGGGGCGCCGCCGACGTTGGAGCTCGGCTGCCGTTGGTCGTGCTGGACGGACTGCGGGTACGCCCCCTGGTACCGCGGATCGGCGGGGGCGGGCTGCGCCGGGCCGGGCTGCGGCTGGTTCGGGGCGGGGGCCGGGGGCTGGGGTTGCGGCGCGTAGGACTGAGGGGCCTGCGGCTGCTGGGGGGCCTGCGGGGCCTGGGGCGGTTGGGCGTTGGGGTTCTGCGGGGGCAGGGGGCCCGGCTGGGCTTGCTGCGGCTGCGGCTGCGGCTGGAACTGCGGCTGGGGCTGCGAGTAGCCGTAGCCGCCCTGCGGGTTCGGGGCGGGGGCCGGAGGCTGGGGCTGCGGCTGGCCCTGGGCCTGGGCCAGCTGGGGCTGGGGTGGTTGCGGGTAGCCGTAGCCACCCGGCTGGGGCTGGGGCGGTTGCGGGAACCCGTAACCACCCGGCTGGGGCTGCGGCTGCTGGGGGAAGCCGTAGCCGCCCTGCTGCGGCGGGGCGGGGGGCTGGGCCTGGGGGGCCTGCGGGGCCGGTGCCCCGTGGGGCGTCGGCTGCCCCGGCGTGGGTTCGGTCCACTGAGGTGCGGCGGGGGGCGCGGCGGGCTGGTAGGCGGGCGGCAGTGGCGGAACGTCCCCCTGCGCAACGGGCGGCGGAGTCCAGGCGGCGGCAGCACCGGGCTGTCCGGGCTGTCCGGGCTCACCGTCCCCGTCACCCGACGCTTCCGCGGCATCGGTACCAGCACCGGCACCGCCGTTGTCGGCGGCGGCCTCGGCGGCGGTGTCGGCGTTGCCGTCACTCGCGGCGGCGGGCAGCGTGAAGTCACTGCCCCCGGAGGACCCCGAGGACCCCGGGGAGCCGGGTGCGCCGGAGGACCCGGAGGACCCGGAGGACCCGGAGGAGTCGGTGGAGCATGCGCTGTCGCCCGGCTCGTCCTTCGAGGCGTCGACCCACGACTGAGGAGCCGCTTCGGCCCCGCCGCTCTGGACGTCGGCGTCGCCTTCCGCATCCACGGCGTCAGCGGGGGCGTCGGGGCCCGAGGCACCGTCGGAGCCCGATTCCGCACCAGCAGTGGCACCGGCACCGGTACCGGCGCCGGCACCGGCATCCGGGCCGGCTCCGGTGGCCCCGGACGCGTCGTCCGTCTCGCTCTGCGCCCCGCTGGGCTCTCCGAGCGCGGCAAGCTCCGCGAACTCCCGCTTCAGCGACGCCGCCGAGAATTTCATCGTGGCGCCGCTCTCCAAGTCACCGCTCCCGGCACCGGACTCGGACGCCGCGGCGCCCTCGCCCGGCGCCGGGGGAACCGGCGGAGCGGGGGCCGCGGGCGGAGCGGCGGCAGGGGTGGGCGGCTGGGGAACGCCACCGGACTCGGCGGCATTCTGCGTGTACCAGGCCGGCGGGGCGTAGTCGATGGTGAACTCGCCCGTCATCTCGACACTGGACTCCGCGTCGGACTGATCATCGACGGGTGAATCCCAGCCCCCGTGGATACCGTCCCGATCGCTGTTCACAATGCCTCCTGGTGTGGTCGAGCACCCTCGTGTCGTGCTGGGGGCGACCGTTCCTGTCGTTGATCCGCAGGGACCCGCCGGGCCGACGAGCGTCCCCTGGCCCCCCTGACGTACCAGCCATCCGCGCACGGCCGACTGCAACACGTCCTGCCCCAGCCTAATCACGAAAACTGGCTGCACGGCAGGCCCGGCCGCCGCTCACCTCTGTCCGCTGCGTCACGCCGGGCGAGAATGAGCCGTACAAACCGTGGACGTACACCAAAACGTGACGAACAAGCCCGCCACTGACGCCCAAGTTGCCCGTTTCGCCCGGTCTTTTGCTCGCCCCTCTGGTCGCGCCGCCCGCCGAGTCGGCCCCTGGGCCCCCGGCCGAACCGAGCTGCGCTCGGCCAGGCCGGGAGGCACCCCTTCGCGTCGCCGCCCGCCTCCGCCTTCCGGCCGCACACACCGGACCCCGCCCAGCGGTACCGATCGGCACGGTCGACCGAGTCCGACCTGATCCGCCGGACAGGCCCTGGCTAGTCCATGCGCCGGGCCGTTCCCAGAAGCCCGATCTCCGCATCGGTGGCCTGGGTCATCACGTACTGCCGGTCCCGGTCGGTGCACCAGAGCGTCACGCCGTCGGCCAGTGTCGGCAACGACTCGTACTCCGCCCGCGGCAGCCCCATCACGCGACCGATCTCGGACGCCTCGTCGGGCGACACCCGCTGGATCCCCACCAGCCGCGCCTGCCGCATCAGCCGCGGCGCGACCGGGCTGAGATACGGCAGCAGCGTGAGCACCGACTGCCACGGCGCCGACGCGACCCGCCCCCGCGGCGGACGCATGCCGCAGTCCCGGATCACCAGCACGGGCCCGCCCGCGGACGCGCCCTGAGGCGGCACCCGGCCCACGTCGTGCACGGTCATGCCGGACTGTCCGCCGCCCACCGCTTGCACCAGCTGCGACCAGTGCTGCGCGCGGCCCGTCTCCACGGCCACCCGCGCCCCCGTCGCCGCCGCGCGCAGCGCGAGCACCTGTGCCGTCCACAGGCCGCCGATGAGCACGATGTCGTACGGCGTCGGACGGTTGACGCCCATCACGGCCGGCTGGTTCTCGGCGTCCACACCGACCACCACCCCGTCGTCCCCGATGGGCAGCGCCAGCGCGTCGAGGTGCTCGGCGCTCAGTGAGTGCCGCTCGTGGCGCGGCCCCAGCAGACCGAACCCCGTACGAAGGCGCGCCCCGAGCCCCGGCGCGGCGGACCCGCCCTGGCCGTACTGGCCCGCTCCCGGGCCGGCCCCGTACCCCTGGCCCTGTCCGTACCCCGGCCCGTAACCCTGGCCCTGTCCCGGCCCCTGTCCCTGGGGCATGGCGGTGATGGCCATCAGCGCGCACCTCCGAGCGGCAACGTGGCGAGCACGCCGGGCAGTTGTTCACGGTCGAGACGCACCAGACCGGTGCGCGCCTGACGTGCGGCCCGCTCCAGGTCGCGCCGCGCCGTGGTGAGCTCACTGTCGCTGCGGCCGGTGATGCGCATGTGCCCGGTGACGGTCACATCCTGCCGCTCGCCCTGGGCCAGCGTCAGACTGAACGTGGTGGCGAGCGCGGGCACCGCGGTCAGCTGCGCGACGAGCTGCGGCAACGACATGCCGCCACCGCCCAGCTGGGGCCAGCGCCGCACCCAGTACGTCGTGTGTCTGCGGTTGTCGCAGCGCCAGCTGCGCCCCGACTCCTCGGTCCGCCGCTGCGGCGCCTCGCTCCGCCCGGCCTGCGCCGTCACCATCGGGTTGGCGCACGCGGACGTCGCCACCGCGGAGACCAGTTCCTCCTCGGTCAGCAGCGTCGTACGGAACCCGCCGCCCGAGAGCCGGCTCGACAGATGCTCGGCGACCCGCGCCAGACACTTCTGCGCGCCCACCACACCGCCTCCGCGGGCGGCGACGGCCTCCGGGCACAGCTCCGGGTCGAGCTTCAGCGCGATCCACGTGATGCGCACCGCCGGCGAACCGGTCTGGGCCTGCAGCGGCGCGTAGTTGCTCACCGCCACCGACTGCTGGGGCAGATGCAGCGCGGGTGCGGGCTGCGTGTGCAGCACTATCTGCGCCGACTCCAGACGGATCCCGTCGACCTCGAGCGCGTCCCGCACCAGCGCGACCGGCAGCGGGCGGCGGCTGCGCTCGGCCCGCAGCGCCGTCGCGTCCGACTCGACCTGGAGGACCGCGGTGAGGAACCCGCCGTCACCCACCATGCCGACGGGACGCTGGTCGCGGTCGTCGCCTCTGTGGTGGCTGTACGTGCGCAGGCTCGGATCGCACTCCACGGCGGGCGCGAGCCCCGGCTCGGTCCCCGGCGGCACCGGCGTGCTCGCCGCCCTGCGCCGCCTGGCCCGCAGTGCGAGCACGCTGCCCAGCCACTCCGGCAGCGAACGACCGCGGCGGCGCAGCACGGCGAGCAGCACCAGGACGACCGCGACGACACCGGTGGCGATCAGCGCGACCGTCCCGATCACCCATCCGCACAGCGCGAGCGCCGCCGCCATCTCGATCAGTACGAGCCGCTGCGCCTTGAACGAGCCGCCGCGCCCCGAGCGGGACTTCAGATGCGGCGTGACGGGCCCGAGATGAGGCGCGGCCACCGACGCGGACGTACGGGAATCGCGGGAGTCGAGCGGGCGCTGACGCCGACCGCGCGGGCCCCGCGCGTCGCCCGAATTCTGTGGAGGCATCTGTGACATCTGTTGTGCTTGCTGTGGCATCTGTGAAGGATTCGAGGACCCTCGTCGCGAACCCCGACCAGAACGGTCACCCGATCGTGACCCCGATTGCGACCGCGATCGGGCGCGCGCTGCGGAAGCCATCACACCAAATCCCCCGAACTCTTCCGAAATCCCATGCGCAAAGGCCCCTTACAAGGCTCCTGGAAGGGCTCTGCACCCTACCCGTGCCACACGCACGACGTCATAACAGGCATAGTAGGGGCCGGGTCTGACAGCCAGAGCAGCCGCACGGCGAGCCGGCGCGCGGGCCCGGCGACGAACACGGCACCGGTCGACGACACCGGTCGACGGCACCGGCCGACCGAAGACGGGGGGAACTCGCCCCCACGGCTCCGCACGGGGAGAGAGCGGACACAGATGGCATCACGGCGGGACGAACTCAACGCCTACACCTTCGCGAAGCGCCGCACGCTGGCGTCCTTCCTGCAGCCCTCGGTGACGGGCTCGGAAGAGGGCGCCCCGCGGCCGCTGCGGGCGGTACTGCCCGGCACGATCGTGGGTGTGGTGGTTCTGGCGGTCTTCGGCGGAATCGGGATGTTCAGTCCCACCGCGCCCAAGGGCTGGGACGACACCGCCACCAACGTGATCGTCGCGAGCAGGTCGACCACCCGCTACGTCGTCCTCAAGACGGGCGACCAGAAGCAGCTGCACCCGGTCCTGAACATGGCCTCCGCCAAGCTTCTCCTCAAGGACTACACCGACAAGGTGGTCACGGTCGACGAGAAGGTCCTCGACGCCGGCAAGCCCCCGCACGGCGCCACCCTCGGCATCCCCTACGCCCCCGACCGCCTGCCCAGCGCGTCCGAGGCGGAGGCCCCCAAGCGCTGGATGGTCTGCGAGCGCCCCAGCGCGGGCGGCCGCGCCATCCAGAAGGCGGCGTTCGTCTTCGCCAAGAAGGACTGGAAGAGGACCGAGGGCAAGAACAAGCTCTCCGGCGGCCAGCTGATGTACGTGGCCGACTCGACGAACAAGAAGCAGTACGTCGTCGACGCCCACGGCACCGCGTACCCCATCGCCGACCCGGCGCAGCCCGGCCTGCTCAGCGCGCTGGACACCCGGGGCCGTTCCCCGCAGCGGGTCTCCCCGGAGTGGCTGGCCACGCTGCACAAGGGCTCGCCGGTCGCCATCCCGGCCATCTCCGGAGTCGGCCGGACCGCGAACGCCGTCGCGGGCGCGGGCAACGCCAAGTACGACAAGGTCGGCACCGTACTCAAGTCGGACGACGGTACCCGGACGCAGTACTACGTGGTGCTCCAGGGGAAGGTCGCCCGCGTCTCCGAGTTCACCTCGCGCCTGCTGCTCAACAGCAAGCCGCTCCTGAACGTCAACCTCTCCGGCCGGGCGCAGCAGGTCAGTCACGCCGCCGTGCAGAACAGCGTGGCGTTCGACGGCGAGGGCGCACACTGGCCCACGGCCCGTCCGGAGACCGTCAACGACGGCACCAGCGCCACCAGCGGCCGCAACACCGTGTGCAACACCCTGAACCACGTCGGCGGCAGCGACGGCACGACGGTCACCACATGGGCCGGCACGGATTTCCCCGCCGACCTGCCGACCGGCTCCTCCAGTGCTTACGTCACCCCCGGTTCCGGCCAGGTCTTC
The DNA here is from genome assembly GCF_026274175.1 of Streptomyces beihaiensis. Classification (GTDB taxonomy): domain Bacteria; phylum Actinomycetota; class Actinomycetes; order Streptomycetales; family Streptomycetaceae; genus Streptomyces; species Streptomyces beihaiensis. The sequence goes on along the minus strand of NZ_JAPHNL010000240.1, from coordinate 39,633 downwards.
CGCCAGGTCCAGGGCACGGAGACCAAGACCGGCGGCATCTTCCTGGTCACCGACACCGGACTGCGCTACGCCCTGCAGGCCAACGGCGACAGCGGCGCCACCGGCAACGGCGTCGGCACCACCGCCAAGCAGCGCAAGGAAGAGCAGCAGGAGTCCAAGGTCGCGCAGAAGCTGCTCGGCTACGACAAGGTCGACCCGGCCCCCGTCCCGGCGACTTGGTCCACCTTCCTGCCCACAGGACCTCGCCTCGACCAGACCGACGCGCGTCAGCCGCAGGGCTCGTGACAGCGCACGCCGGACCGGAAGGGGGCACCTCGAAGTGACCAGGCAGCACACGCGAGACACGCGACACGTGGAGCACACGCAGTCCAGGCGCCGGTCGCGGCAGATCCGGCCGTCGCAACAGACGCGGCAGACGCAACAGACGCAACAGACGCGGCACACGGGAAAGCGCGCGTACCGCTCCGGCGCCCTGAGGGCGGTCGCGGCGGTGACGGTACTGACGGCGGTGGCCCTCCCGGGCTCGGCCCTGGCCCTGCCCGCGACGCCCGCGGCCGCCGACACGGGCCAGTGCACCTTCCCGTCGAAGGACTACAAGGGCCGCCCCTGGGCCCTGCAGCGCGTCAACCTGGACGACCTGTGGGCGACCGCGACCGGCAAGGGCGTACGGGTGGCCGTCATCGACACCGGTGTCGACACCAAGAACCCGCAGCTGACAGACGCCGTGGACGTCGCGGAGGGCCGCAACTTCCTGCCGACCAAGGACGACAAGGGCAAGAAGATCGAGGGCCGGGGCAACGCGCACGGCACGACGGACACCGTCGGGCACGGCACGCGCGTGGCGGGCATCATCGCGGCCCGAAGGAGCAAGAAGACGGGCTTCGCGGGCCTGGCCCCCGAGGCGACGATCATCCCGATCAAGCAGAACGACGCGGAGGGCCACGGGACGTCGGACGAGCTGGCCCAGGCGATCAACTACGCGGTGTCCGCGAAGGCCGACGTCATCAACATCTCCCAGGACACCGAGAAGGCCCTCACCGCCGACAACAACCTCGAGAAGGCGGTGGAGAACGCCATCGCGAAGAAGGTGGTCGTGGTGGCGTCGGCGGGCAACGACGGTCTGGGCGGCAAGCTCAAGAAGACGTACCCCGCCTCGTACCCCGGCGTCCTCGCGGTGGCGGCCTCGGACCGCAACAACGAACGCGCGGTCTTCTCCCAGTCCGGCGACTGGGTCGGCGTCGCGGCCCCCGGCGTCGACATGGTCTCCACCGTCCCCGGCGGCGGCCACTGCTCGGACAACGGCACGAGTTTCTCCGCCCCGTACGTGGCGGGCGTGGCGGCCCTGCTCAAGCAGCACCACAAGAACTGGACGAGCAAGGAGATCGTCGCCCAGATCGAACAGACCGCGGAACGCTCGGTCGCCGGACACGACAGTCGTGTCGGCTGGGGCGTGGTCGACCCGGTCAAGGCGGTCACGGACATCCCCGACCCCGACCACCCCATCCAGACCCCCAAGGCCGACGAGGGCATGACCGACGCCAAGCCTCCCGCCGTCGTCCCCGTCCACTTCGGCGAAACAGCCGACCAGCGCAACTCCCGCCTGGCGACGTACGTGTTGGTGGGCGGCCTGGTCCTGGTGGCCGGCCTGGGCGGCACCGCGGTGGCGGTCCGCGACGCCCGACGACGCCGCGCGCGCGTGCAACGCGACGGGTGACGTGTCGTGGGGTGAGGACTGAAGCGTAGGAGACCACGCTGCGCGGGACGGCGGCCGCGCGAACCGGGCACTCGCGCCGATGCGGGACGTGGCTCGTGAAGAGGTGGTGAGCAACGGTTTTCGGACGTGTGCGCGGTGGTACTGTGCGCACTCTCGGCGCTTTTGCGCGTTGTTTCAGGTGAAGTTGAATCGGGGGGATCTCGTCATGTCCGGTGATCTCGGAGTAGGCCCCGGCGTCCTCAAGAAGGGCGCTTCGGACATTCTGGATGTGCTCAAACCGGTCAAGAAGGTGGACCTCGGTGCCGCGGCCGGTTATGCCTCGTCGATCGGGGACGACGACGCCTCCACGGCCTTGGTGACGTTCTGCGCGACGTGGGAGCCGGGTGCGAGCTTCCTCGCGAACTGCGCGGCGACCCTGGCGGAGGGCCTCAACAAGGCCGACGGCGACTTCAACGACACGGACGAGGCCATCCGTGACGCGGTGCGGTCCGTCAAGACGGTCCTGACCTGAGACCAAACACGGACACGGACTCGACGACGTACGCGCACGCGCACGCGCACGTGCGCAGGTTGCACAGGGCGCACAGGACGCACAGGACAGGGACGGGGAATCCGTAGTCATGGCAAGCGAACTCGGGTCCACGAACGACCCGAAGGAACTCATCCCGGGCGACGCAGGCAAGCTCGGCCAGCTCGAGACCGAACTCACCAAGTGGGCGAAGACGTTCGACGGAGTCGGCAACGGCCTGCGCGACCTGCGTATCAACGGCTGGCACGGCAAGGCGCACGACGCGTTCTGGCCGACGCTGGGCAAAGAGAAGAAGAACTGGTATTTCGCGAGCGACGCGATGACCGACGCTGCCAAGGCCGTCAAGTCGTACGTCGGAACGCTCACTTGGGCGCAGGGCCAAGCCGGTACGGCGATCGACAAATGGAATTCGGGCGATCACGCGGCGGCGGAGCACCTGCTCAAGACGGCACGTTCGCAGCTGAAGACCGAGGCCGGGACCCTGGCCAAGAAGCTCGCCGATCTGTCGGGCAGCGCTTCCGACAGCCCGGACTGGCTCGTGGCGGTCAGAAGTGGCGTGAACGCCCAGAAGTGGGCCAGCGACCACAACGTCGCCAAGAGCGCGATCTCCCCTGAGGCGTGGAAGAAGGAAGAGAAGAAGTGGGTGACTGACGAGAACAGTCACTGGCGCCGCCGGGAGAAGGAGTTCGGCAAGGACGACGAGGGCAACTGGTACTACCGCAACAAGGCCGCTGCCGATGACGGCGACGACTCCACCACGCCGACGCCCGGCCGCAAGGCCGACGTCAGCGTCAAGATCGCCGAGTGGTCCGGAAGCGCGAGCGTCTGGACGGGCGGCGTCTCCGGCGAGACGAACCTGGGCGGTGTCGACCTCAAGGGCCAGGCCGGCGTATCGGTGCTCGGCGTGGACGGCTCGGTCGGCGCGAGCATCGCCAACGGCAAGGCGCAGGTCGGTGCCTCGGGCACGGCGTACCTGGCGCAGGCCACGGCGAGCGGCAGTGCGAACTACGGGATCGTCGGCGTCAATGCCGAAGGCAAGGCTTTCGCGGGCGCGGACGGCTCGGTGAAGGCGTCCGTCGGCAAGGACGGGGTGCACGCGGGCGCCGAGGCGTTCGCCGGGGCCAAGGCCACCGGTTCGGCCTCCGCCGACGTCGGCGGCGTGGGCGCCGGTGTGAACGGCGAGGCGTGGGCCGGAGTGGGCGCCGAGGCCAACGTCGACCTGGGCATGAAGGACGGCAAGTTCACCATCGGCGGAGATGTCGGCCTCGGTCTCGGTCTCGGCGCCAAGGTCGGCGTCGACATCACCATCGATCCCGGCAAGGTCGTCCACTCCGTGGGTGACGCCGCCGACGCGGTGGGCGACGCCTGGGACGACACGGTCGGCAGCTGGTTCTAGCCCGCCAGGTGCCCCGCGACGCGATCAGGTCGCGTCGAACTCGCCACGGGGGCTCACCGAATCCGGCGCGCCCCCGCGAACCTCGCCTAGAGTCGGCCGAACACCACAGAAGGATTGGATCCACCATGACGGCCACGTTGCCGGTCAAGATTTCGTTCTCCCTGCCGGACGGCTGGCAGGCGGCCCCGCCGGACGAGGTGGGCGCCCCGAACGTCGCCTTCGTAGCACTCCACCCGGAGTCCGTCGACGGCGGATTCACCGCGAACATCACCATCTCGGGCGAGATGCGCAACGACGGCGCGACCATGTCGCAGATCGCCGACGAATCGATCCCGCGCCTTGAACAGGGCGGGACCGTGCGGGTCCTGAAGAAGACCGAGGTGGGCACGCCGGACATCCCGGGCCTCACCGACGCCCCGGGCGTGGTGCAGAACCTGGTCCTCTCCACCACGCTGCGCGGCGAGCCCGCGGAGCTGTGCCAGAGCCAGTTCTACCTCGGCGTGGAGGACGTCAAGAACCCGGCCAAGCGCGCCGTCATCGAAATCGTCCTCACGGCCAAGCAGAACCAACTGGCCGAGGTCATCGACGACTTCAAGGAATTCCTCAGGACGGTACGCCCGACGGACGACGAGATCGCGGACAGTCCGGGCGAGTAGGCGAGTAGGCGAGTGGACGGCGAGCTCCAGAGGCACACCGACCGCCCGCCACCACTCACCTACCTCCACACCCCCGCCGGAACACGATCGAGCACGTCGCACAGAAAGCCAAGTTTCTCCTCAAGGCTTTCGGCCGAGAGCGTCCCGGTGTACCAGGTGAAAAGGTCACCGTCGCGCAGCTGCAGCGGAGAGTGCTCGGCGCGCGAATCGTCGAGCAGGAAGGGCATGAGCCCACAGCCCAACAGCTCCCTGGCGAACCCTTCATCCTTGGTGACAACCCGAAACCTGTCATCGAACGCGGCCGAACCGACCAGCATCCGCTCCCGCCGGTCGAGCAGCACGTTGAACATGCTCGGCCGCAGTATTTCCACGCAGGCCCCCGGGCCGGGCGCGGCGACGAGCACGAACGACTCGATGACCGGCCGCTTTCGGTCCCCGCCGTCCGACCGTGATCCGACATGCGCGTACTCGAAACAAACGAAGGACCGCCCCCGGAACTCCCCGGTCACGTAGTTGTGCGCGGTGAGATTTTCCCCGCTCCCCGGCATGGTGCCCACACCGCAGTACCGCGTGGCCCGCCCGGGCGCACGCCGCTCGTACGTCCACCCCCGCTCCGAGGCAAGCCGCTGAAGCCCGGCCCACCCCTCGCTGATGCGCGATTCCTGCTTGTTGCTGCTGATGAACGCGCGGATGACGAAGGTGAAGATTCCGGCGACGACCGCAAAGAGAAGAACTTTGATCACAATGCCTGCCAGTTGCTCCATGGAGCTGAGTATGGCGGACGTAGCGGCGGCTCGGACCTGGTGGTTGTGGCGGGGCGCCCAAAGGTGAAGATCGTTCGCATGCGAGGCGAAGGCTCGATGAAGCAGCCCTCTTTGCCCGGCTGCTCCACAAGCGCACCCAGCGTCGCCGCATGAACGGGCCATATGCTGACCTCGCGTGCCACACCGAAAGCGGAGGAGGCACGCAGTGAACCGACGTCCCGCCCGATCGCTCCCGATCACTCGGAATGGATCCTTCATGATCAACGCACGTACGACCGCAGCGACGTGGGTCCTCTCGACGGTGGCCGCAGTCGCCCTGCTCGCCGGGTGCTCGGGCTCGGTCCACGTCGGAAGCTCCGCCCCGAAGATGTCGAAGGGGAAACTGGCCGACGCGGTCGCCCAGAAGCTGGCCGACACGACCGGCCAACCGAAGCCGGACGTCACCTGTCCCGAGGATCTGGTGGGCAAGGTCGGCACGACGACGCGCTGCAAGCTGACGGCAAAGGACGGCAGCACGCTCGGCGTGAACGTCAAGGTCACCAAGGTCGACGGCACCGACATCAACTTCGACATCCAGGCCGACGCGACGCCGTCGCCTGCGGCCGGCTGAGCCGTTCGGACCGTTCAGGCCGTTCAGACCGTTCAGGCCGTCCCGGCCGCAGTCGGCCTGCTGGCCGCTGAAGTGCCCAAGCCTCGCACTTGTACGCCGAGAATCGGCACCGCGCACGATTCTCCCCGCTCATGTGCTGCGCCAGCAGCGATGAACCAGGATCGCGCCGCCGGTGCAGATCACGTTCAGTCCGATGGCGAAGACGGAGAATCGGCCCCGGACCGCCATTGCCAAGACGAACAACGTCGTCATCGACGCCATCGTGACCAGGCTGCTCCTCATACGGGCATGCAGCCGGTCCGTCTGCGCGCGACTCGGGTCGTCGAGTTCCACACGTTCCTCTTCCGTAAGAGCTCACCCCGGCCGATATGACGCTATACGAGCGCATTGTCGTACGCATTGCCGACCACAGGGAATTTCTTGAGATCGGTGCAGAGTTCCGCGATGAATCCGGCGGACCCGAGGGCACCGGTGAGCGCAGTCACCACCTTCTCGTAGTTCGCGACGAGTCTGCCGTACTCCTCCACCATCGCGGAAACGCGTTCCGCTACGAACGCCGCCCCGACGAAGGAGCCCAGGAGTCCTACACCGGTGGCGGCCGTGGCCGTGCTGGCCGCGGCGCCGATCGCCGCCTGCGCCGCCAGATCGCAGATGTTGACGATCGCCCCCTTGACGACGTCGGCCAACGAGAAGACCGCGGCTGCGACGTCCTTGTAATGATCACGAAGAGAGTGGAACGCGTCCCTCGCTGCGTCGAGCTTCCGTGCGAGATTGTCGAAGTACTTCCACGCGGCGTCCGCGGCGTTCCCTCGCCAGGTCGTCGCCAGCACCTGATTCCCGTGCATGAGGTTCGCGGCGACATCGGCGCAGAAGTTACCCATGCAGTGCCAGGCGTCGGCGCAGCTCGCGTAACTCTGCCAGTCACCGGTCAACCAGTTCGACGCCGTTCCGAGAATATCGATGTCGAAGGCGAGCTTGAGGCCCTCGTTCACCAGCGATGTCGGACTCGCGATATCAAGGAGGGTTCCCGCAGTCTTATTGGCGGGGGCGAAGTCGAATTCCGCCATATGCCCTTGAATCCAGCCGTTCGCGCTCCCGGCGGGCTTCAGCTGTCCGGTGGCGTCGCAGACATCCTGGAAGGTGCTCCCGCTGCCCGGCCGGGGCCGGGTGCGATGCACGGGAGAGGGCCGACTCGTGCCCGGGTACGTGGCGTCCAGCTTCCGCGCCTGCGCGAGGTCGACGGTCTGGTACCACGTGGCTGTCTTCCCGAGCTCCTTCTCGGAGGAGCCGAGGACGGTGCTGAACCGGCTGATGATGTCTTTGGTCTGCCGTGTCTTTTCCACATGATCGATGAAGAACTTGTCCCACAGGCCGCCGGAGCAGGAGAATCCGATGGTCGTGTTGCTGCTCATGTATGACGTGGCGGCGGTGAAGTCCTCGTGCGCCCTGCGTACTTGACCCGCATATCCGGTCAGGTCGTTCGGCTCGACGGCCAGTGTCATGGTGGGGGCCCGTCTTCCTGTCCTGTCTGGTCGGGAGCGCGGCGCCGTCAGCGCCGGGCCGCGTCGACACGTTCCGCCCTTGCGGCGGACCGCTCGTCGGCTGCTTGCTTCACTCCTTCGCCGACGAGTGCGCGCCGCTCGTCGCTCGGCATGCGCTCCCAGCGCCTTCTGAAGACCTGCGCCTGGTCTGCCACCGCGTCCGCGTAGGCGGGAATACGCACGGCCTCTCTGAGCGTCACACGTCCGGCGATGACCTCCTGGGCCATTTCCCTGAGGACGGGGTTTCCGCCGTCATGCCGGAAGACCTCAAGGCTCTTGCGGAGCAGACGCTGCTGGGGCGCCTCGTCACTCAGGTCCATGTACGCGAGCCGGTCGAGCCGCCGCGGTCCTTCGTCCGTCACAGAGCCTCCGGGAGCGGGTGTGCAGGAGGCGGACACAGTAGTGGCGCTGTTGGCGACCGGATTCTTGAAGGATTCTCGGCCTGATGCGATTGGCATATGCTCAAGGGTTGTCCTCGGCGGAGGGTGCCCGCTTCCCGCGTGCGATCCTCACGCCGACGGGGGCGCCGGGGCCGCCTGCGCGGGCGTAGTCGCAGTACCCCGAATGTGTGACCAGGGCGTCGCCGAACCGAGACTTACGACACCCTTCCCCATGTCCCGCCGTGCCGGGGCCCTACGCGGCCAACGAGGCCCTAAGGACCGCCGGCCCCTCGCAGCCGTCCCCGCCCGCCTGATCCGGTGCGTACACCCAGTACAGAGCCAGAGCCTGGACCAGCAGCAGGAACAGGGCGACCAACGCGAAGGCCGCGGCCAGCCGCGCGCCCCCGCTGTCACCCGGCACCAGCCGACCGGGCGTGACCGCGTTCACGCGGCGCAGCAGGGCCCAGTACAGCACCAGCGCCACCAGCGAACAGACCGGTCCGGCCCACCCGGTGACGTACACGCGGGTCGACGGGCCCAGGTACTGGCAGTGCTGGAACGTGTCGGAGCCGAAGGCGAAGCGGGCGACCAGGAGTACGGCCGAGGCGATCGTCAGGGCGGGCACGAGCAGCTCGACGCGGGTGCGGGACCTGATGGGGGTCACGGGCGGGGTGGAAGGCGTGGTCCTCAGTAGCAGTCCGGGTCGGGGCGAACGATGGTGACACTCTGGGCGCCTTCGCGTTCCTCGGTTGCCGGCAGGCGCCCCTCGATGCTGACGTTCTGGTACGAATCGGTGTGCTGTGTGTACTTGATCTCACCGTCGGGCATCACGGCCGTCACAATCGCCGCGTGACGGGCCTTGCCGTGCGCGCGAGGTAGTCGCTCGGCCCCGACTGGTCGAAGTGGAGGATCTCGCCCGGCTTCACGTCCGAACGCGGCACCACCGAACCCCCGTGCTTGAGCATGAACCGCTGCTGGTTGTCGGCAGCGCTCCACGTGTGGGAGTAGGCCGGCCTCTTGTCGACCTCGTCGATGCCGCTCGGGTTACCGATCATCCAGCTGTCGGAGTCGGCCGTCCCCAGGGTGACGTCTTCTCCTTCATGCCCGAGGCGTGCAGGGCGTTGGAGACGAAGTTCGTGCAGTTGTTGCCGAAGTCGGTCGGGTCGTCCTTGTTCCAGCTGTCGAGGGCGTACTGCACCAGCTTCACGCGGTCGTACTTGCCGTTGCCGCGCATTTCCGTCTGCACGTCCGGCGGAATCCCGTCGAGGTTGGCGATGAGCACCGGTTCGGCCCGCATCATGTCCTTGCGCTGCTTCGGCGTGAGGCCGTCCCACCACTTCCGTACGGTCGCGGGGTTCTCGTTCACCGGTACGTCGGCGGCCAGCATGCGCGTCTGGGCGTGCGGAGCCTGGTTCTGCATCTTCAGGGCCTTGTCCGGGTCGGACAAGGCCGTCCGCCGACCGAGCTTCGCGCAGTCCTGCTTCGCCAGCTGGTCGGGTTGCGTCACCTGCTTCGACGGCCCGGTCGATGAGGTCCTGGACCTGTGACCGGCACGGGCCCATGTCCTCCGCCCCGCACGGTTGTGGCGCTGAGGCCCGGCGACCCTACCTTCGTCGCCCGATGTCCAGTCCGTACCGCTGGGCGAGCTCGCACGCCTCGCGCAGGGTGCTCCGGGCGGTCTGCGGGGGCGTCGTCATGCCGTCGACGACCATGTGGACCGAGAGCAGGATGCCGTAGGCGACTTCGAGCTCGTCGGCCAGCTTCGCGAACTTCTTCGCCGCGGCGGCACCGACCTCGTCCCTCCAGTTGTCGGCGAGGGGCTTGACGCCGTTGTCGCGCAGGTCCTTCGCGGAGTCGAGCGCGTACTTGGCCGGCGAGTGCCACTCCGCGGAGGCCGTGGCCCACTTCTTGGGCAGTGCGCCGTTGACGTCTTCGTACGAAACCATGCTCACGCCTTCCCGAGGTCCTGGACGGCGGCGTGCGGGCGGGCCCGGGCCTCGGCGTCCGCACTGTCGTATCCGTTGGCGGAGTCCTTCGACTTGGCACTCGGATCCCCGAGTTGCCTGGGGAGGGACACCAGGCGGTCTTCCCGGTTCAGGGCGCAGGCTCGAAGCTCGACGGGGCTCTGCCAGCCATCACCCAAGTGCGAGCCGTAGACGGCGTCGCTGCCGTCGAGCGCGTGCTCCAGGCGCTTCATCGCGTGCCGCGACATGGACTCGGTGTTGTCCGCCGCTCCGTGTACGCCCTGGGTCCTGATCGCGATGTCGGGGCGCCACCGCCGCCGCACGCCGGGGCGCTCACCGCGACGATGCCGCCTGCGGGGCCGTGGCTCAGGCCGAGGCGGGCGTAGGCCCGGTGGTCGGCGTGCGCGGGAGAGGTCGTGGAGTTCGCCTGCGAGTTTGGGTTCGCGTCACCGGAGCCGCTCTGTCGCCGCTGCGCGACCTCGGCCTTCAGAGCTCCCACTCGTCCCATGCCGTGGTGTGCCGCCTCCCCGTAAGCGCCCGCGCGCGTACTGCTCGACCGGTTCCGCGGCTGCGCGTCCCCTGCTTCCGGGAGGGCCGCGAGGGGCTGCGCCGGCTAGCGGAGCGCGCGGTCCGTGGGCGCGGGAGGCAAGGTAGCAAGATCAGGTAATGGGTACATCAAGGCGGGCGTCTGCGGGGCCCGCGGGCTTGGCCTCGGCGTGAGGGTTCCGGGGTGGCCGATCGGACGGTGTGGAGCGCCGCGGAGTGGTGTGGAGGTCTTGCGGAGGTTACGGGTGGGCGAGCCTTGCGCGGCATGCTGTGGTGATCGGATGGGTGGCCGGGGTGGTTGCGGTGGGTATGGGTGAGCGGCGGTCTGCGCGCCCCCCGGAGGCTCATACCCGGAATCTGACCAAACTGGTCCGAATTGGACAGCTCGGTGTCGTCTCGTAACTGAGTTTGGACACAGCTCGGTTGGAGTGCCTGCGCGGGGTGACTACAGTGGTAAGCGCGTTGTAAGGCCCGACTGGCTTTGCGACCACGCGTCGGCGGGCTGACGAGTCGCGCCAGATGGGTTGGACACGGGGAAACGGGGAGGACGCGTCGTGATTCCGGCGGACATGGTGGGGGGCGTGTCGAAGGCCACGGCGGCTGACCTCAAGGTCAGTGCGGGGGTTCTGAAGACTTTCAAGCAGCGCGTGGACAAGATCCTCCACGACTTCGAGAGCTCCCCGGGAAGCTCGTCCAAGGTCGGAGATCAGCGCGTCAGTCGAGCTTCGATCAGTGGCTCTTCCAGCCCGTTCCATGAGGCCGATGCTCTGCACTCGCAGTACGAGCAGGTCCATGAACGGATCACGTCGCTTTCCAAGATGCTGGGCCTGCAGATCGAAGCGATGAGCATCGCCTCGCACGGCGCGGAGGTCGGCTTCGGCAATCTGGAAGAAGAGCAGCGCCGTCGTTTCTGGGAGATCCAGACGAAGATCGACCGTGAGCATCAGCAGGCCGAGGCCGAGAAGAAGCATGACCAGAAGCGCAGCGACGCGAAGCAGGTGAAGGGGGGCAGCTTCAAGTAATGAGCGGTAACCACGGGAAGACCCCGGACAAGCCACCCACGCCCCAGGAGCAGGTGAAGGGCCAGGTCGCACTCACCAATGCGGCTCAGACGGCCATGGGCATTGTGCACGGAGCCTTCGGCTTCGGGCCCGACCGTGTATTCCAGTACGGCCAGCGCACGGACTTCGAGAAGCACGACCTCAACGTGATGCTCGACCTGGTCGAAGACGCCAAGCCCAGCGACCTCGAGAACGCCGGTTCGGCTCTCTGGAAAGCCAGCAAGGCGATGAGTGACGCGGCAACCGAACTGCGATCGAACATCAAGCACGCCAGCGACGACTTCCAGGGCGAGGCAGGCACGGCTTTCCAGAAATGGGGCCACGGGCTGGCCGACCACACTGACGCCCTGAGTACGTACGTCCAGTCGGCGGGTGTGGAGATCGCCGCAGCGGCCAGTGGTCTGGCCCAGGTCAAGAGCTCGATGCCGCCCCGCGACACCCGGCCGGTGGATCAGCAGAAGATGCGTCCGTCGCAGTACCCGGCCCACCAGCAGAACGACAACAATCCCGAGTACCAGGCCGCGGTCAAGGTCGAGGGCCATCGCCAAGAGGCGATCAACCAGATGAACCGCCTGTCGTCGTTCTACTCGGTCTCGTCCGAGGGGTTGAGCAAGCTCGATCAGCATGCTCCTACTTTTGAGGCGATGCCTCATGTCGGTGTGCCGCAGCCCGATCCGCAGTACGGCACGGTCACGCACGAGCACGGTGGAGGGGCGAGCGCCCCAGGCGGGCACCCCGGTGCGTCGATGCCTGCCGTCCATCACTCCACGCAAACCCCGCCGTCCTCTGAAACTCAGACGCCGTCGCCGAAGGAAGTTCACGGGAGGATCACCACTCCGCACAGTCCCGTTGGAACGGAGATCGACAGTGTTGACACGCTTCCGCGCCCGCCTGTATCGACTCCCGGTCCTCAGGAACCGGTGACACTCACGGGCCCGAATGCGAGTGGTGGACCAACTTCGCCGCTTCCGACTGGGTTCCCGGGGCCGACGACGGGACAGACAGTTCGTGGACTCGGTGGGGCTGGCACGAGGCGTCCCTTCACATCCCAGGGACGGGCAGGCGCCTCGGAGACCGCTGGTGCCTCGCGGAGCGGCCTGGGGCGCGGGTCGACGAACGATCCACTGGGCCGCGCTGGGGCTGGCCGTGCAGCCACCGGCCGTGCTGGTACAGAAGGCGAGAACGTTTCTCGCGGCGGCGCGCAGGGCGGCCGGCCGACCTCCACGGCGCGTGGAGTGACCGGAGGCACTGCGCGGGCGAACACCGTTAAGTCCGTGCGCCCTTCAGGCCCCGGTGCCACTGGCGCTTCACGGGAGAACGGTGTGGTTGGAGGTCGGCCGAGTTCGGCCAAGGGCACCGGGCAGACCGGATCGCGTATCCCCCGCGGCACGGTCATGGGTGATGAAGGTTCCGGCAACGCGCAGGGAAACACGGCCCGGATCAGTCAGCGTGGCGTGATAGGGGCCCAGGGTTCCGAATCAGCGAGTCGCTCCTCGTCTGGCGGACGCAAGATCCAGGGGACGTCGGAAGCTGTCACCGGTCGATCGACGGAGAGAAACTCCGGGGCACGTGCCGGGCGCAAGGGATTCACTCCCGGTGGTGAAGGGCTGGTCCGTGGCGGGTCCACTCGAGGTGGTCGCGACGAGGGTGGCCAGGATGGCGCCCAGCGGCCGGACTACCTGGTGGAGGATGAGGAAACGCACCTGCCACACGATCGGCGCAGCGCGCCGCCCGTAGTCGACTAAGCGCGAGCGAGGACGTAGACAAGAATGAAGTCAGGTATCGGCCACCGAGGTGGATGGGACACGCCTGTGGCGAGGCGTGTGCCGAGACGGCTGTCTGTGGTCGGCCTTGCTCTTACAGCCGTGGCGGTTGCCTCAGGAGTCGCTCCGGCTGCCGCTGCGGGCGATGTCCAGGCGAAGCAGTGGTACTTGAATGCTATGGACGCCAACGCCATCTGGAAGGTCAGTACAGGCAAGGGCGTCAAGGTCGCGGTAGTCGACACGGGCGTCAACTCGAGCACGTCGTCCCTGAAGGGCCAGGTGCTTCCGAACCCGGGTTCCGGCGACATCGCGTATCACGCGACGAAGGACTACAACGGCCACGGAACCTCGATGGCGGAGATCATCGCCGGTACCGGCAACGGCGGAGGTATCAAAGGGCTCGCCCCGGGTGCCAAGATTGTTCCTTATCGCATTGTGTTGAAACAGTTGACGGACAAGCAGGAGAAGAAGCGGACCGCTACGCCTGCCGCAGCCGTCAGGGCGGCTGCCGACAGTGATGCACAGATCATCAACATGTCGTTCGGGCAGAAAATGATTGACCCCGATATGCAGGCGGCGATCAAGTACGCCTCGTCCAAAGGTAAGTTGATGTTCGCCGGTGTCGGCAACGACGCAGGAACAAACAACTTCATCGACTATCCGGCCGCGTATGACGGCGTGGTGGGCGTATCTGCGGCAGATGAGTCCGGCAAGGTATCAAAGTTCTCGGAGCACGGAGCCTACGTGGACCTTGCTGCGCCTGGCCAGAACATGCCCATCTGGTGCGATGCCTCATTCAAGTCGTACTGCGACAAGGGCGAGGGAACCAGTGTTTCCACTGCGATCGCCTCTGCCTCTGCGGCTCTGGTCTGGTCTGCTCACCCGGGCTGGACGGCCAACCAGGTTCTGCGCGTACTCCTTGACACTGCAAGCCGCAGTTGGCCAAAGAGCCAGCCAAGCAACTACCTCGGCTACGGCCTGATCCGTCCGGCGCGCAACCTGCTCCACGGCGAGGGCAAGCCGGGGGCCGCGGACGTGGACCCGATCTCCAACGAGAAGACACCAGAGCCCGGTTCCAGGCCGGCTACCGACCCCCCTACTTCTGCATCAGGCTCGTCACAGCCCACGCAGAAGGCTTCAGACGTTTCGACCGAAGCGGCAGGATCGGAGTCGAGGTCCTCAAGCGGTAGTAACAAGTTGTGGCCTGCTCTCGTAGCTGTCGCCGCCTTGGTCGTGCTTGGAGGCGGGGGATGGGCAGTGTGGCGGGCTCGACGCACCTGATGAGACTTTCAACCGTGGATCCCTGTGTTTCTTGGCTGGACCACGGGGGAGCGGCTCAAGCCCCCGACGGGGGCGCGGGCCAGTGCAATTTCGATCTAGAAACACACAGAGGAAGGCAGGCGCAGGATGGCTGGCGAGCAGAGGCTTGAAGATGCCGCGGTAGTCGCGCTTGAGCGGCAGATGTCCGACAAGTACGACGGTATCCGGAAGCGTGCACACAACCTTCAGGGCGTCATCGACGGGCTCGAGGGTCAGTGGGCTGGTATCGGACGCGCAGAGTTCGACAAGAAGCAGTATGAGATCAACGAGTCTCTCCGGAACATCGGTGGAATCCTCACCGAGGTCATGGAGGCCATGAACAAGGCGCGCCACATCAAGAACACGACCGAGGACCAGGTTCGCGCGTCCGTGTCGAAGATCGACCCCTACGACGGTGCGTCCTCGCTGAGCAGCTACTGAGAGCCGTTGCGGCGAAGTCGCCGGTTTTTCAGCACTCAGCAGATAGGCACGAGGGAAACGAGGTAAAGGACACATGAGCGGTCGTAACGCCGACGGACTGCACGTAGTCTACGCGGGGCTCGACTCTGCTGCGACGACTATCGGAAACGAGGGTAAGGCTCTCGAAGCCGACCTTGAGGAGCTGAAGCAGCTCGTCAAGAAGAGCCACCAGTACTGGGAGGGTGTGTCTGCAGAGGAGTTCCACCACAAGCTGCAGCGGTGGGACACGCAGGCACGGCACATTCACGAGGCGATCACCAAGATCGGCCACGCCGTGCACGAGGCCCACGGTCACTACCAGGGTGGCGACAAGAAGGCGGCTAGCTACTTCGAGTAGAAGCTGTGGGATTTCTTCTTTCAGGGTGGGTGCCGAATTGGAGGCACCCACCCTGTGGTTTTTCGATACTAGTGATGCAGGAATGATTTGGAACGCGGTATGGCTGGTGCGGTGGAGTCGCTAAGCCTGGTCGCAGATCATGAATGATGAGGGCTAATGACCTTTGGGCCACCACCGTCGCTGTATACCCAGTCACAACAGGTAGCCGCACAGCGCAGGCAGAAGCGTCGAAGAATCTGGGGTGCGATAACCCTGGCTGTAGCCGTTGTCGTGTGTGCCGGAAGCTGGCTACTGTGGGCGCAGAATACAAAGGAAAGCTCTTCGGGTGAGATTGCCAAGCGTACGACTGCTCGGCAGGCGTCAGATGCGATTAGAGAGACTGTGGAAGGTCCGCCGAAGGGGGGCGCTGGCCACCTGGTTGCCTCGGTGACTACAAAGGAATTGCAGCCGAAACAAGGTCAAGCGACGCCTGGGACCTGGGCTACTGGCAAGACGCTTGTCAAAGGCAGGTACGACAAGCTTGAAGCAGAGAACATATCCGACGACACAGACGCGTGGGTCAAAGTACTGCCGGGGCCCATTTGTGGGACCACGCCTTTGGTCACGGTTGATGGCCGGACGGCTGTTCTTTTCAAGGATCGACACCATGGAGACGTGTGCAACCAGGTTGCTCTGATCGACCTTGATACCGGCGAAAAGACTTGGCAGGCTACCTTTCCAGGTCGCGCAAAAATGGGCTACACAGACACCCCGACAACTGTGACGATGGCTCGCGGCGTTGTTCTTGTTTCTTGGCAGGGCAAGGGAGCCGCAGCGTACGACATGCAGAGTGGGGAGAAACTCTGGATGAGGCGCACCGCACCGGACTGTGCGAACTGGGGATTTTCAGGTGACCGCGGCATCCTGGTCGTGGATGAGTGCACGCCGTCGGGTAGTGATTCCGACCGTTTCCGAGTGCAGAAGCTAGAGCCGCGCTCTGGTCGCGTGAAGTGGACTTACAAGGCGGACGAAGGCATCCAGTGGGTTTCTCTGATCTCTAGTGATCCGCCTGTCCTTGGTGTCGGTGCCGGGGAAGCCGACGTGACTGACCTCATTTCACTCGATGAGCGGGGCAAGTATCGCACGACTATCCGCCTCGACGGCGGGCACTACAAGGTCAATTGCGATACGTTCCTTGTCGACCGCTGTTCTCGGGTCGTAGTGGGCGACGGGCAGGCTTTCATCACCAGCGAAGATGATCTCGTAGGTGCTGGGCATGCCACGAACTGGGTGGTTGGGTTCGATTTGGCCACGGGGAAGAGTCGCGTAAAGTTTGATGCTGGTGACGACCAGCTGCTGCATCCGATCCGCATGAGTGGGAACAAGCTGCTGGCGTACAAGTCTAGCTACGACAACTATGCACCACAGTCTCTGGTCAGCCTGGACCCGGCCAGCGGGAAACAACGCGAATATTTCTACTTCGCTGTCTCCAGTGAGAATATTCCGTTGACTTATGCCGATAATCTCAGCGATGTAATCGTTGAGGACGGCCGAATCTTCTTCGGTGCCCACTCGGTTGAAGGACGTGGGAAGAAGGGGGATCCGTCACTGGTCACAACGGCGTTCGGTATTGGGCGTGCGGGTTGACCATGCGTTCGCCCGGGAAATTGATGTCGGCTTCTGCCCCTCTGCTCAGTCTCGGCAGGCGTCGGCGGCCGGTCGTGGTAGCGGCACCCAGGCGCGGGTGTCGCCTCCCGGTTCATACGAGAGAGTGAGCTCACTGAGCCCTTTCCAATCTCCCGCGTCAGCTGGAAAGGTGGAATGACAGACAGATGAAGCCCCTGGTAGATGCGTTTTCGACTAAGAGAACCATGTCCATCAGAGGCTTCGTATGCTTCTGAACTTGAATTCGTGATGTCGGTCAGTCATCCGTGATCAGGTCGGTGCCGGCCAGGTCTGGGCGGTACTGGATCTGCTTGAGCCTCCGCTTGACGGCCTGGGTGATCTGGCTGAGGTCGGCCGCGGCGAGGTTGCCGATCTCGCGCTTGACCAGCGACCAGATGCCCTCTTGAGGGTTCAAGTCCGGTGCAAGCTTGGAAGCTGGAAGACGGTGAGCCAGTCCGCGTGGGCGGCGATGAAGTCGCGCATCGGCTCGACCAGGTGCATCCGCAGGTTGTCCCACACGAGCACGATCGGGCCGCCGAGCTGGATGTGAGCCCGGACCAGCAGATCGCGCAGGTCACGCCAGCCGACGCCCTTCGGCTCACCTTTGCGGCCCCGGTACTCGCGGGCCGAGTAGAACATCCGGGACCGTTTCCCCGGCTTGAAGCAGGTCAGCCCGGCCATGGACACCCGGCCCGAGCCCCGGCCACGGACCCGGACCACCGGCGTTGCGCCCCTGCGTCCCCAGCTTCTCGCTCGCGGCGGCGTCATCGACTGCCCGGCTTCGTCCTCGAAGACGATCCAGCCGTCACACGCCGCCGCGGTGCTCTTACCCGCGGCCAGGTCTCCTTCCTCCACACCTCGACCGCCGCATCGTCACGCTCGATCGCCCGCCGGGCGGGCTGCTGCCAGGACCAGCCGTGCCGCTTCAGCAGGAGCCAGGTGCCCTCCACCGTGCAGCTCACGTGGAACAGCCGGCCGATCAGCGTCTTGATCCGTGCAAGTGTCCACCGCTGGTCGGCCCAGCCGTGGACCAGCGGCCCACGCTCCAACTCCCGCTCCAGCCTCGCGATCTGCGCTCGCTGAGCCTCGGCCGCCCCGGCGATCCCTTCGACAGGACACCCACGTCGCCGCACTCGCGCCACTGGCGCCGCCACCGCTCCACGGACCGCTCACTGACCCGGAGCGCGGCAGCGATCTCCCTGTTCTTCTGTCCGCCCTCGAAGCGTTCCACGGCCTGAAGCCGCCCCCGCTCCCTCGCGGCCCTCCCGGCGTCGGTCAACCCGCCGCCCTGCGCGTATCTCACGGTCCAGGGCTACCGGAGTGGACCGACCGCCGTCAGGCGAACGGCTTCGACATCACCCAATCAAGTTCAGTGGCCTGCGGCCTCATCTGCCGGAGGCGCCTCAAGAAGACCCGCTCTTGTTCCTGGTACGAGCGCTGGGGGACTTCGCGCGGCAGGGGAACTGGCCCACGAAGTGCGGCCCTGCCGAGAGGTGCTGCCTGCTTACCGCTGTCGGCCAGAAGCGTGTGTTCGGCGTGCCCGAGAGCGAGGTCGAAGCGCTGACCGGAGTGTGAGGGGAATGTGGTTGCCATCACACCTGCTGGTGTCACACTCGCAAGCCGTGCTCTGTTCTACAGAATGTGGCGCCGCGCAGCCCAACTGGCGACGCCATGGGCATGTTGACGGCACAACGGAGTCTGTGAAGGGCAGGGCATCACCATGAAAGCCTTGATCGTGTGCGTATCTGTGTCGCACGGCAACACATGGAAGGTCGCCGATGCGATGGGGCGCGTCCTCGACGCCTCGGTCGTCGCTCCGGAGGATGTCGACCCAGGAGAACTCGCGGGCTACGACCTCGTGGGGATCGGGTCCGGGATCTTCCGCATGGCCTTCCACCCGCGGCTGCGGGATTTCGTCCAGGGGCTGCCGCGGCGGGAAGAAGAGCGCCCTGATGCCTTCGTCTTCTCCACCAGCGGGCTTCCTGAGGCTCCGTTTCGGCCGTACACCCGACCGCTGGTGCGTGTGCTCGAGGAGAAGGGGTTTCCCGTCGTTGGCGCCTTCTCGTGCCGGGCGTGGGATACCTGGGCGCCGTTCAAGCCTGTGGGCGGGATCCGGAAGGGGCGACCCGACGAGGATGACCTTGCCGAGGCCCGGCTGTTCGCCCGAGGGGTGCGGGCTCGGTTCGGGTCCGCTACCTGACAGCGCACACGGGGCTTGGGCTCGTTGATCGAGCACGTCCACCTCCTAGACTCGCCCGATGACCAACACCTACACATGCACCCAGTGCGGCACCGTCGGCCTGTCCGAGGGTTTCATCGAGGACGCCGGGCAGAACTCGCGCGGGTACGCGCGGTGGATCGAGGGCGCTTTGGAGCGGGGGATACTCGGGGGCGCCAAGCGGATGGGGCGGGCCTGGCGGCAGATCGAGGCTCACCGTTGCCCGAAGTGCGGGCACCTGGAGCTGTTCGCCACCACTGGTAACTAGGAAGGGCGGGCGTCGGCGCGTCGTTGCCTCGCGCGCCCTCGTTCACCCCTTGATCCCCGGAAGTTCGTATCGCTGCCGTTTCTCCGCCACGTATCTGCTGGAGCCTGACCGGCGGTGCGCGACTGACGGATGACACCGGGGACGACGAGGGGCGACGGCAATGCGGACGAACAAGGCGAGCGAGGCGCGCAACCCGGATGAGACGCGCGAGTCGGGTGAGGCGCGCCAGTTGGGTGAGGCGAACAAGCAACGCAAGACGAGGAACCTGGGTGCGACCCTCTCCGCCCTCGCCCTGCCCACACTCGTCGGCATCGTCGCAGGCACCGTCCCCGCGGCCGCAGCCCCGACCGCCCCGACCGGCAAACCGTCCTTCTGCCACCACGACCACCGCCACACGCCGAACTCCCGGTATCTCTGCGCCCGGGCCGGAGACCTGCTGAAGATCCGCATCGGGGACGTGCACCCCACCCAGACGTCCGTCGGCTACGACGAGATCTACTACAAGCTCGGCCGCTACACGCTGGGCAAGGACAAGGTCAACAAGCGGTTCGACGACTGGTGCGAGGCGAACGGGCAGGGTGGCGCGGCCGCCGCGCGGCCCGACGCCCGGCTGTCCGACCCTTCCACCTTCACCTGCGAGATACCGAAGGGGCAGGAGAACGACGACAGCCTCGCCGAGATGAAGACCGTGGTGATCGGTCCGGGCGGGACCCCGTACCTCACCGACGGGCACCACACCCTCACCGCGTTCGACGAGATCGCCGGACCGGACGTCACCATCCGCGTACGCGTCCAGGCCAACCTGAGCACCCTGCCCCGCCGACGGTTCTGGTCCGAGATGGAGCGCCACCACTGGGTCTGGCTGCGCGACGCGAACGGTGACCCGGTCGGCGTCAACAAGCTCCCCACCCACCTCGGTCTGCGCGACATGACGGACGACCGGCTCCGCGGCCTCGTCTACTTCGCCAAGGGGATCGGCTACGACTCGCCGACGGCGACGTACGCGAAGTTCCACTGGGCGAACTGGCTGCGCGGCTCCTCGGCCGAGGTCGACCTGTCGACCTGGAAGCGGGACGACTTCGCGAGCTACCTCGACACCGTGCGTCAGGTGAGCCGGGCGCAGAGCGCGCTCTCCCCGCAGGCCGTGGTCGACGGCGGTGCCACCGCTTCCGACCTCGGAGCCCTGAAGGAGTGGAACGAGGGCAAGGCGGCCGGCAAGGGGGCCTTCGGCAAGCTCTCGAGGCTCTACGGCGACGACAAGCCGGGCAAGCTCGCGTACGCGATCGAGTACAGGAAGGTCCACGGGATCGCTGATTGAGACGGCCCGCGCCACAACCGCGCTTCCGCACCCGCGGCGGGGGAAGGAGAAGGGGAAGGGAGCGGGCGAGGAGCAGCGGGGTTGTGGCCGGCGGCCGATCTTTTTGCGGTGAATTAACCGCCGATCCCTTGTCGGCTCCGCGTCTACGCGCGAAGAATCCCGAGCGGCAACCGCCCGCCCATCCACAGGAGTTGGACGCCCATGACCGATGATCGCCTCCCGCTCGGGCCGACCGGCCGCCCGGCCCGCCGGGCCACCCTCACCGGCCTCACGGGTCTCGCCACCGGCGCCGCCCTCACCGCGCTCGCGGCCGGAAACGGCACCGCGTACGCCGCCGCCCCGGCCCGGTCCGGGCAGTCCGCACAGCTCGCACAGCCCGCACGCCCCGCCCGGCACCACGGACACGGCCGCGGCCCCAGCGTTCGCTTCGCCACCTTCAACACCTCGCTCAACCGGCCCACCCAGGGCGGCCTCCTCAAGGACCTGGCCACCCGGACCGACGCGCAGGCGAAAGCCGTCGCCGAGATCGTGCAGCGGGTGCGGCCCGACGTGATCCTGCTGCAGGAGTTCGACTACGACTCCGGGCACGAGGCCCTCGCGCTCTTCGAGCGGCACTACCTCGGGGTCGCCCAGCACCCCGGCGTCGCCCCGCTCCACTACGGTCACCGGTTCCTCGCCCCGGTCAACACCGGTGTCCCGACCGGCATCGACGTCGACGGGCGCAACGGCGCCGTCACCACGCCGGGATCGGGCGCGTACGCCGACGACTGCTACGGATACGGACTGTTCCCGGGACAGTACGGCATGGCGGTGCTCTCCCGGTTCCCGATCGACGTCCGCCGCGTGCGCACCTTCCAGAAGTTCCTGTGGCGGGACATGCCGGGCAACGCGATCCCCGACGCGTACTACACCGACGCCGCCCGCCAGATCCTGCGTCTGTCGTCCAAGAGCCACTGGGACGTGCCGATCCGTATCGGTGGCGAGCGCGTGCACTTCCTCGTGGACCACCCGACGCCGCCCGTGTTCGACGGGCCCGACGACCACAACGGTCACCGCAACCACGACGAGATCCGCTTCTGGGCGGACTATGTGCGGGGCGGCCGCACCGCCTCGTACATCTATGACGATCTGGGCGACCGGGGCGGGCTGTGCCGCGACGAGTTGTTCGTCGTCGCCGGTGACCACAACGCCGACCCGTACGACGGCGACTCCTACGAGCACGCCATCCGCCAGCTCCTCGACAGCGACCGGGTCAACCTGCCCGCCGTACCGCCCGCGAGCGCGGGTGGCGTCGAGGCCGCGGCGCTGCAGGGCGGCGCCAACGCGGGGCAGTCGGGCAACCCCGCCTACGACACGATCGACTCGAGGGACAACGGGCCGACCGCGCCCGGCAACCTCCGCCTCGACGTGGTGCTGCCCTCACACGGTCTCGAACCGGGGGACAACGGTGTGTTCTGGCCGACGACCGACAGCGACCTGTACCGGCTGACCGGCGACGGGAAGACCGTCGTCAGCTCCGACCACCGGCTGGTGTGGCAGGACATGCGCGTCGCGCGTTGAACCCCGCCGCCGCTTGCACGTATGTGGGGCCCAGGCCGGAGACGACCTGGGCCCCACGTACGTGTGTACGTGTGCGAGTGTTCGCGGTTACGGCTGGTCCGCCGCCAGGCCGCCGTTGTGCGGGGCGGGCTCCAGGTCGAACTCTCCGTCGCGCGCGCCCAGGACGAACGCCGTCCACTCCGCCTCGGTGTAGCGCAGGACCGTCTCCGGCTCCAGCGACGAGCGCATCGCGACGGCGCCGCCCGGCAGATACGCGATCTCGACCCGCTCCTCGTGCTCCTCGGTGCCGGGGGCGCAGTGCCACTCCACGTCGGAGATGTCCAGTGCGTACAGCTCGTTCTTCTCGCGTTCCTTGCGGGCCTTGATCTCCTCAGGGGTCTCCTGGGCCCCCCGGCGCTCCTGGGGAGTCTCCTGCTGTTCCTGAGCATCTGCCATGGTGGCGGGCCCCTTCCTGACGAGCGAAACGCGCTCCACGTGCGAACGAACTGTGGCGTCAGACTACTTGGCCGGTGTCCCGCGCCGCTCCGGAAACAGGGCACCCCGTACTGTCGTGCGCATGACTTTCCTGCAGGTGCACACGGACGTCGCGGCTCGCGGTTACCACCATCACTTCTTCCACCACAGTTACCACCACAGCCACCACCACTACGGTTCCGGCTCCGGTGGGTCCGGTGACATCGGGCCGTGGTTCTGGCTGGTCGTCATCTTCCTGGTCGCCCTGTGCGTCTGGCTCGCCGTGCGCGGCCGAAACGGCGGCCGGGACTGACCCGCCGGCGGCAGGTCGGTCCCGGTCACGTTTGTGGCGCTCGGTGCTTCCGCGTCGGCGGCCTCCCGCGTCGGCGGCGTGGCGTCAGTAGTCCTGCTCCACCTGCCCGATCTGGACGAGCGGCCGTCCGCTCTTGCGCGACACGAACGTGCCGCGGCCGGGCGGCATCGCGCGCGGGCGGACGCCACCGAGCAGGTCGCCCTCGTTCGGGTCACCCGCCAGCACCACGCCTTGCGCGCCGAGTTCCTTCATGCGCTGCATGAACGCCTCGTAACCCGCGCGGCCCGCGCCCGCCGTCGAGCGCGCGATGATGAAGCGCACGCCCACGTCCCGTGCGAACGGGAGGAGTTCGGTCAGGCCCGACAGCGGGTTGCCGCTGGACGTCGACACCAGGTCGTAGTCGTCGATGACGACGTAGACCGTCGGCCCGCGCCACCAGCTGCGGTCGCGCAGCTGCTGGGCCGTCACGTCGGCCGTGGGCGTACGGCGCTGCATCAGGTCCTGCAGTGCGTTCATGTGGTGGTCCATCTGGTTCGACATCGGGATGTACTCCGCCAGGTGTGAGCGCGGAGTGACGTCGAGCAGCGAGCGGCGGTTGTCGACCACGAAGAGCTTGCAGGTGTCGCCGCTGTAACGCTGCGTCAACTGCTTGATGAGCAGCTTCAGCAGGTTGGACTTACCGGACTCGCTCTCACCGAAGATCATGAAGAACGGGTCCTGCTCGAAGTCCACGAACACCGGCTCAAGGTTGTCCTCGTCGAGCGCGAACGCGATACCCCGCTCCGGGAACCGGTCGCCCGGCGGCAGCTGCCGCGCGGGGAACTCGCGCGGCAGCAGCCGCACCGCGGGCGCGCCCGGCTGCGTCCAGTGCCGGGACACCTCATTGGCCAGCGCCGACGTGGCCTCCGCGAGGTCCGTGTCGGAGGACAGGCCGTCGATTCGCGGAACCGCCGCCATGAAGTGCTGCTTCTGCGGGGTCTGGCCACGCCCCGGCACACCCGTCGGCACGTTGGCCGCGACCTTGCGGTCGAACTCGGAGTCCATCGTGTCCCCGAGACGGAGTTCGAGGCGGTTCATGAGGTGGTCCTTCATGTTCGCCCGGACCTCCATGGAGCGCGAGGCCGTGACGATCACGTGGATGCCGTAGCCGAGACCGCGGGCCGCGATGTCCAGGACCAGCGGCTCCAACGCCTCGTAGTCGGTGCGGAAGTTGCCCCAGCCGTCGACGACCAGGAACACGTCGCCCCAGGGCTGGTCGGTCATCGAGATCTCGCCGCGCGCGCGTCGTGCCCGGAAGTCGGCGATCGAGGCGATCCCGGCCGTGCGGAAGTACTCCTCCCGGCGGGTCAGGATGCCGTAGACCTCGGACGCTGTGCGGCGCACCTTCTCCGGGTCGAGACGGGAGGCCACACCACCCACGTGCGGCAGCCCCTCGACGGCCGCCATGCCGCCGCCACCGAAGTCAAGACCGTAGAACTGCACTTCCTGAGGTGTGTGGGTGAGCGCGAACGACGCGATGATGGTGCGCAGCAGCGTCGACTTGCCGGACTGCGGACCACCGACGATCTGCATGTGTCCCGCCGCGCCGCCGTAGTCGATCCACAGCGGGTCGCGGCGCTGCTCGTACGGCTTGTCGACGAGGCCGACCGGGACGATCAGGCGGCCCGCGCCCTCGTAGCCGGGCTGGGTGAGGCCGCGGCCCTGCACCGGGGCGAGGCCCGGCAGCAGCGAGTCGAGCGACGGCGGGCTGTCCAGCGGCGGCAGCCACACCTGGTGCGCGGAGGGGCCCTGCGCCTCCAGGCGCCGCACGATCACGTCCAGGACGGTGTCGGCGAGGGCGTCGTCCTTCTGGCCCTTGGCCGCGGCAGCCGCCTCACCCCCCTCTCCGTCCCGCTGCTGCGGCAGCTGCTTGTACTGGACCGGGACCTGGGCGGCCGTGAACAGCACGGGCCGCCGGTCCACCGGCAGCGGGCCGCCGGGCGTGGCGACCTGGGTCGCCGAGCCCGTGCGGTACACGCCGGAGACGTACGCCGCCTTGAAGCGGACCATTTCGTCGGTGCCGAACTTCAGGAAGCCGGAACCGGGCACGTTCGGCAGTTCGTACGCGTCCGGGACGCCGAGCGCGGCGCGCGACTCGGCCGCCGAGAAGGTGCGCAGGCCGATGCGGTAGGAGAGATACGTCTCCAGGCCGCGCAGGCGGCCCTCCTCCAGGCGCTGCGAGGCGAGCAGCAGGTGCACGCCGAGCGAACGGCCGATGCGGCCGATCTGCACGAACATCTCGATGAAGTCCGGCTTCGCCGTCAACAGCTCGGAGAACTCGTCGATCACCAGGACGAGTGACGGGATCGGCTGGAGCGGGGCACCGGCCGCGCGCGCCTTCTCGTAGTCGTGGATGTTCGCGTAGTTGCCCGCGTCGCGGAGCATCTCCTGGCGGCGGTTGAGTTCACCGCGGATCGAGTCACCCATGCGGTCGACGAGGGTGAGGTCGTCCGCCAGGTTGGTGATCACGGCCGCGACGTGCGGCATCTGGGACATGCCCGCGAACGTCGCGCCGCCCTTGAAGTCCGCGAGCACGAAGTTCAGCGTCTCCGAGGAGTGGGTGACCGCGAGGCCGAGCACCAGGGTGCGCAGCAGCTCCGACTTGCCGGAACCGGTGGCGCCGACACACAGGCCGTGCGGGCCCATGCCCTCCTGGGCGGCCTCCTTGAGGTCGAGCATGACGGGCGCGCCGTCCTCGCCGACACCGATCGGCACGCGCAGCCGCTCGGCCTGCGAGCGCGGTCGCCAGGTGCGCTTGGTGTCCACCGAGGCCGCGTCGCCCAGGTTGAGCAGGTCCGTGAACTCCAGGTTGGCGAGGAGCGGCTGGTCGTCGCTGTCACCGCCCGACGCCATGCGCAGCGGCGCCAGCTGCCGGGCCAGCGCGTCAGCGGCCTCGTACGAGAGCACGTCGGGCACGCCCTCGTAGACCATGCCCTGCGCCGATTCCAGGTGCAGCATCGTCGGGTGGACGACGATGGACAGGTCGCCGCGGCCGGTGTGGAGGTCGCCGGGCACGATCTCGACGACCGTCACGCTCTGCAGGCCCTCGGGGCTGGCGAACAGCGAGGTGGGCGGCGGAGAGACGCCGTCGAGCACGATCACCAGGTGCGGCTGCTCGGGGACCGGTGGGCCGCCGGGGTGGAAGCGCGGCCGCCCTTCCAGGCGCGAGGCGAGGAGTTCCTCGAGCTCCATCGGATCCGTGGTGATCAGGCGGCGGGTGCCCGCTCCGTCCGAGAAGCCCGGCGCCTGCGTGTGCGGCAGCCACTTGGCCCACTCCCACTCGGGTGCGCTCTGCCGCCCCGCGGCGACGGCGATCACCAGGTCCTCGGGTGAGTGCAGCGAGGCGAGCGACGCGGCGAGGGCGCGGGCGGTGCCGCGCACGGTCGTCGGTTCACCGCTCACCGTCACGTGGTAGAAGGCGCGCAGCGAGACCGCCATCGGCAGGTCGTCAAGAGTGGCGTGCGCGGCCAGGAAGCGCTGCATCGCGCCCGCCGTGAGCGGCTCCAGCTCGTCGACCGGGGCGGTCTGCGGCGGAACCAGGGGAGTGGCCAGGCCCTGCGCGCCCAGGCCCACGCGCACCTGCGCGAAGTCCGCGTCGCCGGAGCGCCGCTCCCACACCCGGCTGCCCTCGGCGACCAGCGCCCACAGCTGGTCGGGCGAGGGGTGCAGGTAGTACTGCGCGTCGCGCTGCTTGCGCGCCGTGTCGACGGCCTCGCGCCGGGTCTGCCCCAGGTAGCGCAGATAGTCGCGGCGCATGTCCGCCATCTGCCCCTGGTTGCCGCGGCGGTAGCGGACCAGCATGGCGATGCCCATGGAGATGGTCGACGCCACCATGACCATGCCCATGATCCGCATGAACGGCGGAGACGAGGGGTTGAAGAAGAACACCACCGAGCCGGCCATGCCCAGCATGGGCAGGATCTGCATCAGGGCGCCCTCTTGCTGCCCGCGCGGCAGCTCCGGCGGCGGCTGCAGCACCACCTCTTCCGTGGGCACCTCGGACGGCAGTGCCCGAGGCGGGCGCTTGACGACGATGTGGCTCACTCTGCACCAATTCCCTTGCCGGACCGAGATTTTCCCGTCCGCCGCCCCGTGTCAGGCGGACGTCGATCGCGGTTCGCGATCCTACTGACAACCACGGACAACGGCGGGCGGTAGGGTGCCGGGGATACACGTGAGCAGGTGCGGTCCGGCCCGGGAAATTCGGGCAAAACATATGGTTTCGGAGCGCGTTCGTCGCCTCCGCCTCCGGGCGGGAGGGTGCGTGTGACCGGCCCACAGGGGCGCACCGTACAACGTGCACAGGATCTTTACAGGCGGATGCGCACGGACGAGCTCTCGCAGCAGACGAGCCTTCACAACAAGGGGGAACAGACAGGTGAGCATGACGGCCTCCGCGCCGGGCGGCCGGACCGGCGGATCGGGCTCCACGGCCCCCGCAGGGGCGGGCACGGGCCTCGGCTTCTGCCGCGTCACCATCGTGGCGCCCGACAGCCGCATCGACGTGGCACTGCCCGACGACGTCCCGGTCGCCGACCTCTACCCCGAAATCCTGCGGCTCTCCCGGCAGAGCCCCGCCGAGAGCGCCCCCGTCGGCTACCACCTGGTACGCCGCGACGGCACCGTCCTCGACGGCGCCCGCTCCTTCGCCGCGCAGCGCATCCTCGACGGTGAGCTGCTCACCCTGCGGCCGTTCGCCGAGTCGCTGCCGCCCGCCGTCTTCGACGACGTCTCCGAGGCCGTCGCCTCCGCCGTGACCAAGGACCGCTCCCTGTGGAGCGGTGACCTCACGCGCGCGGCGGGCCTGGTGGCCGGGGGCGTACTGCCCGCCCTGATCGCCTTCGTGGCGTGGAGCTCGCAGATCACCAGCCTCCACGTGCGCCACGACATGCACGGCCTCCAGGGCATCCTCGCCGCCGTCGCCGGTCTCCTCCTGGTGACGCTGGCCTGCGTACGCGCGCGCGTGTACGACGACCGCGGCTCGGCGGTCGCCCTCGGCCTGGGCGCCCTGCCGAACGTGGCGGTCGCGGGCTCCGGCCTGCTGCCGCTCGCCGACGGGCAGGGCATCGGCCGCCTCCAGTTCCTGCTCGCCTGCGCGGCCGTCCTGGTCGCCTCCGTGGTGCTCACCCTGGTGTCGCCCGGCGGCGACGGGCCGTTCGTGGCGTTCGTCTTCGCGTCGCTCATCGGCCTGCTCACGACCTTCGTCGCGATCCTCACCCACCTCAGGCCCATCGAGACGGCCGCCGTCTGCGCCCCGCTCGCGGTCAGCGCCCTCGCCTTCCTGCCCGGCCTGTCCATGCGCTTCGCCCGGCTGCCCATCGGCTTCGACCCGCCCAGCCAGGGCCGCGCCGGCTACGAGACCACCTTGGAGCCCGCCGGCGCGCACGAGGTCATCGACGCCGACCGTGTCGCCGCGCAGGCGCGCCGCGGCCACGAGCTGCTCGTCGGCCTGGTGGGCGGCTGCGCCCTGGTCTCCGTGGGCGCCTCGATCGTCCTGGGCTTCTCCAGCGACGTATGGGCGCAGCTGCTCGCCCTGGCCACCGGTGTCGCCCTGCTGATGCGGGCCCACCTGTTCCGCTACACGGCGCAGGTGGGCGCCACACTCGCCGCGGGCCTCGCCGCCCTGATCTTCCTCTGTCTCGGTCTCGCGCTCCACCCGCCGTACAGCTACGTGCACGACGCCCTGCTCAAGCACGACACGACCGGTCTGGACATCCGCTCGGTCTGGATCACCGCCGCCATCGGCGCGGCCACCGCCCTGGTCACCGCGATCGGACTGGTCACCCCGCGGCGCGGCGTCACCCCGTTCTGGGGTCGCTTCCTGGAGATCGCCGAGACCTTCGTGCTGCTCACGCTCATCCCACTCGCCCTCGCCGTCTTCGACGTGTACACGTCGGCGCGGGCCATGACCAGCTAGGAGGGCCGCCTGGTCGGGAGCGCGTCCGGCGGCTGGTACTGTGGGTGACGGCCGTTTGTGTACGCGCTCCCGGAGCATCTGGGAGCAGCGCCCAGCGGATCCCCGCCTCCCGAGTCATGGAAGCTCCCCTGAGAAGTGGACCAGGGGCACTCGGTGGCTTTGAAGAACACTACGAGGAGTACGCGTGGCTCTCGACGCCGCTACGAAGAAGCAGATCATGACCGAGTTCGCGACCAAGGAGGGCGACACCGGCTCCCCCGAGGTCCAGGTCGCCATGCTCTCGCGCCGCATCTCGGACCTGACCGAGCACCTCAAGACGCACAAGCACGACCACCACTCCCGCCGTGGTCTGCTGATCCTGGTCGGCCAGCGTCGCCGCCTGCTGCAGTACCTGGCCAAGAAGGACATCCAGCGCTTCCGTACGCTGGTCGAGCGCCTCGGTATCCGTCGTGGTGCGGCCGGCGCCCGATAAGACGCCGTGAAGGGAGCGGTTCCCACTTCGAGGGGGCCGCTCCCTTTGCTGTACGTGCGCACTGTCACAGGCGCTTTGTAGTCTGGTGCCGTACGCATACCCCTCGAGAACAACCAGTACGCGAGACACGAGTACACGCATACGCGAGAAGCGCACCCGCGCCGCCGCCGGTCCTCGGTAGTGGCCCCCGGAGACGCAAGTGGATCCCCGGGTGCTTCGATCGAAGACCGGCCCGCAACCACGGCGCGCTTCTCCACCAAGCCCCTCCGCCACACGGGTGGCGGGGCAAAAGACGAAATCAGACGAAAAGTAACGGAGAACACGCTAGTGGAGAACGAGACCCACTACGCCGAGGCCGTCATCGACAACGGCTCCTTCGGCACCCGCACCATCCGCTTCGAGACGGGCCGCCTGGCCCGCCAGGCCGCCGGCTCGGCCGTCGCCTACCTCGACGACGACACCATGGTGCTCTCGGCCACCACGGCCTCGAAGAACCCCAAGGACCAGCTCGACTTCTTCCCCCTGACGGTGGACGTCGAGGAGCGGATGTACGCCGCCGGCAAGATCCCCGGCAGCTTCTTCCGTCGTGAGGGCCGGCCCTCCGAGGACGCGATCCTCACCTGCCGCCTCATCGACCGCCCGCTGCGCCCCTCCTTCAAGAAGGGCCTGCGCAACGAGATCCAGATCGTCGAGACGGTCATGGCGCTCAACCCCGACCACCTGTACGACGTCGTGGCGATCAACGCCGCGTCCGCGTCCACGCAGCTGGCCGGTCTGCCCTTCTCCGGCCCGATCGGCGGCACCCGTGTCGCGCTGATCAACGGCCAGTGGGTCGCCTTCCCGACGCACACCGAGCTCGAGGACGCCGTCTTCGACATGGTCGTCGCCGGTCGCGTCCTGGAGGACGGCGACGTCGCGATCATGATGGTCGAGGCCGAGGCCACCGAGAAGACCATCGAGCTGGTCAAGGGCGGCGTCCAGGCGCCGACCGAGGAGGTCGTCGCCGCCGGTCTCGAGGCCGCCAAGCCCTTCATCAAGGTCCTGTGCAAGGCCCAGTCGGACCTGGCCGCCAAGGCCGCCAAGCCCGAGGGTGAGTTCCCGATCTTCCTGGACTACCAGGACGACGTCTTCGAGGCGCTGACCGCCGCCGTCAAGCCCGAGCTCGCCCAGGCGCTCACCATCGTCGGCAAGCAGGAGCGCGAGGCGGAGCTCGACCGCGTCAAGGCGCTCGCCGCCGAGAAGCTCCTGCCGGAGTTCGAGGGCCGCGAGAAGGAGATCTCCGCCGCGTACCGCTCCCTGACCAAGTCGCTGGTGCGTGAGCGCGTCATCAAGGAGAAGAAGCGCATCGACGGCCGCGGCGTGACGGACATCCGCACGCTCGCCGCCGAGGTCGAGGCCATCCCGCGCGTGCACGGCTCCGCCCTGTTCGAGCGCGGCGAGACCCAGATCCTGGGCGTCACCACCCTCAACATGCTCCGCATGGAGCAGCAGCTGGACACCCTCTCCCCGGTGACCCGCAAGCGCTACATGCACAACTACAACTTCCCGCCGTACTCCACCGGCGAGACCGGCCGCGTCGGCTCCCCCAAGCGCCGCGAGATCGGCCACGGCGCCCTCGCCGAGCGCGCGCTCGTGCCGGTGCTGCCGACGCGCGAGGAGTTCCCGTACGCGATCCGCCAGGTGTCCGAGGCCCTCGGCTCCAACGGCTCGACGTCCATGGGCTCGGTCTGCGCCTCCACCATGTCGCTGCTCAACGCCGGTGTGCCGCTGAAGGCTCCGGTCGCCGGTATCGCCATGGGTCTGATCTCCCAGGAGATCGAGGGCGAGACGCACTACGTGACCCTCACCGACATCCTCGGTGCGGAGGACGCCTTCGGCGACATGGACTTCAAGGTCGCCGGCACCAAGGAGTTCGTGACCGCCCTCCAGCTGGACACCAAGCTCGACGGCATCCCGGCCTCCGTCCTGGCCGCCGCCCTCAAGCAGGCCAAGGACGCCCGCCTCCACATCCTCGACGTGATGATGGAAGCGATCGACGTCCCCGACGAGATGTCCCCGAACGCGCCGCGGATCATCACCGTGAAGATCCCGGTCGACAAGATCGGCGAGGTCATCGGCCCGAAGGGCAAGATGATCAACCAGATCCAGGAGGACACCGGCGCCGACATCACGATCGAGGACGACGGCACCATCTACATCGGTGCCGCCGACGGCCCCTCCGCCGAGGCCGCCCGCACCACGATCAACGGCATCGCCAACCCGACCATGCCGGAGGTCGGCGAGCGCTACCTGGGCACCGTCGTGAAGACGACGACGTTCGGCGCGTTCGTGTCGCTGCTGCCGGGCAAGGACGGTCTGCTGCACATCTCGCAGATCCGCAAGCTCGCCGGCGGCAAGCGCGTGGAGAACGTCGAGGACGTCCTCGGTGTGGGCCAGAAGGTCCAGGTCGAGATCGCCGAGATCGACTCGCGCGGCAAGCTGTCCCTGATCCCGGTCCTCGACGACGAGGACGGCGAGGACAAGGGCGCGGACAAGAAGGACGACGCCGACAAGTGACGTCCCGTAGCACCGAGGCGACGGCCCGCACCTCTTCGGAGGGGCGGGCCGTCGCCCGTACCCAAACTCTGATCAAGGGCGCCAACGGCATCGGCACCGTCCGCAGGACCACCCTCCCGGGCGGCCTTCGCATCGTCACCGAGACCCTGCCCTCCGTCCGCTCCGCCACCTTCGGCATCTGGGCCCACGTCGGCTCCCGCGACGAGACACCGACGCTCAACGGCGCGACGCACTACCTGGAGCACCTGCTCTTCAAGGGCACCTCCCGCAGGAGCGCCCTCGACATCTCCGCGGCCATCGACGCGGTCGGCGGCGAGATGAACGCGTTCACCGCCAAGGAGTACACGTGCTACTACGCGCGCGTGCTCGACACCGACCTGCCGCTCGCCATCGACGTCGTCTGCGACATGCTGACCGGCTCGCTCATCGCCGAGGAGGACGTCGACGCGGAGCGCGGCGTGATCCTCGAAGAGATCGCGATGACCGAGGACGACCCGGGCGACTGCGTGCACGACCTGTTCGCGCACACCATGCTCGGCGACACGCCGCTCGGCCGCCCGGTCCTCGGCACGGTCGACACGATCAACGCGCTGAGCCGCGGCCAGATCGCCCGCTTCTACAAGAAGCACTACGACCCCCGGCACCTGGTCGTCGCCGCCGCGGGCAACGTCGACCACGCCAAGGTCGTACGCCAGGTCCGCGCGGCCTTCGAGAGGGCGGGCGCGCTCGACGGCGCCGACGCGGCACCCGTCGGCCCGCGCGCCGGTAGCAAGCGCCTGCGCGCGGCGGGGCGCCTGGAGCTGCTCGACCGCACGACCGAGCAGGCTCACGTCATCCTCGGCATGCCGGGCATCGCCCGCACCGACGACCGCCGCTGGGCCATGGGCGTGCTCAACACGGCGCTCGGCGGTGGCATGTCCTCGCGCCTGTTCCAGGAGGTCCGGGAGAAGCGCGGCCTGTCGTACAGCGTGTACTCGTACACGTCGGCGTTCGCCGACTGCGGCCTGTTCGGCGTGTACGCGGGCTGCCGCCCCAGCCAGGTGCACGACGTGCTGAAGATCTGTCGCGACGAGCTCGACCAGGTCGCACAGCACGGCCTGAGCGACGACGAGATCCGCCGTGCGATCGGCCAGCTCTCCGGCTCCACGGTCCTCGGCCTGGAGGACACCGGCGCGCTGATGAACCGTATCGGCAAGAGCGAGTTGTGCTGGGGCGAGCAGATGTCGGTCGACGAGATGCTCGAGCGCATCGCCGGGGTGACCCCGGACGAGGTGCGCGAGGTCGCCCGCGACATCCTGGGACAGCGCCCGTCCCTGTCGGTCATCGGCCCGCTCAAGGACAAGCAGGCGGCACGCCTGCACGAAGCGGTCGCGTAACACCTCGCACGTAAGGAACTGGGAGAACATGAGCAAGCTGCGCGTGGCGGTCCTGGGTGCCAAGGGCCGCATCGGCTCCGAGGCCGTCAAGGCGGTGCGGGCCGCCGACGACATGGAGCTGGTCGCCGCACTCGGCCGCGGGGACGACCTCAAGACGCTCGTCGAGTCCGGCGCCCAGGTCGCCGTCGAACTGACCACGCCCGACTCGGTGATGGAGAACCTGGAGTTCTGCGTCACCCACGGCATCCACGCGGTCGTCGGCACGACGGGCTGGACCGAGGACCGCCTCGCGCAGCTGAACGAGTGGCTCGCGGCCTCCCCGGAGACGGGCGTCCTGATCGCCCCGAACTTCTCCATCGGTGCCGTTCTGACCATGAAGTTCGCCGAAGCGGCGGCGCCCTACTTCGAGTCCGTGGAGGTCGTCGAGCTGCACCATCCCAAGAAGGTCGACGCCCCGTCCGGCACCGCCGCGCGCACGGCCCAGATGATCGCCGCCGCGCGGGCGAAGGCGGGCAGCCCGGCCATGCCCGACGCGACGGCCACGGCCCTCGACGGGGCGCGCGGCGCGGACGTGGACGGCATCCCGGTCCACTCCGTCCGGCTGCGTGGCCTCCTGGCCCACCAGGAGGTCCTCCTAGGCGGTGAGGGCGAGACGCTGACCATCCGGCACGACTCGCTGCACCACAGCAGCTTCATGCCGGGCATCCTGCTCGGCTCCCGCAAGGTCGTGACGACTCCCGGTCTCACCTTCGGCCTGGAACACTTCCTCGACCTGAACGGCTGAGACCGAGCGATGCGCGCGAAGATCACGTATGCCGTCACGGCCGCCGTCCTGGTCGTCTACTTCGTCCTGGCCGGCG
This sequence comes from Streptomyces beihaiensis, assembly GCF_026274175.1. Taxonomy (GTDB): domain Bacteria; phylum Actinomycetota; class Actinomycetes; order Streptomycetales; family Streptomycetaceae; genus Streptomyces; species Streptomyces beihaiensis. Next base: position 5,599 of record NZ_JAPHNL010000240.1, on the reverse strand, counting down.
ACCGCGGCGTCATGCTCATCCAGCAGGGCACGGCGCTGACCATCACCTTCGGTGTCTCCGTGCTGGTCATGCCGCTCATCGGCAGCTGGTTCCTGTGGGCGAACACCCGGTTCGTCACCAAGGCCAACCGGCTGGCCCGGCTCCTGGAGGCGGAGGGCGGACTGCCCGTCGACGAGCTCCGCCGCGACGAGTACGGGCGCATCGACCGGGACTCCGCCGACGAGGTCTTCGCCCGTCGCAAGGCCGAGACGGAGGACGCGCCGGGCGACTGGCGCTGCTGGTTCCGCCTCGCCGTCGCCTACCGGGACGCCCGCGACACGCCACGCGCGCGCAAGGCGATGCAGCGCGCGATCGCACTGCAAGAGGGTCGCACGCCGATGGCCTGACGGCGAGGTCGGCGGAAGCGAGGGAAACGAGAAAGGGGCAGCGACCGGTACGAGCGGTCAGCGGCGCGGCCGGTACTCGTCGGCCCACGCCTCGACGCTGTCGGCGGCGCGGTCAAAAGCCTCGAAGCGGCCGAGAAAGTCCGCGTTGTGAGTGGTGAGCAGCGTCGTCTGCTCGTCCTGCCGATCACGCCGTACGAGCACGAGCGCCTGGCCCTGCACGGTGCGCGGCAGCCCGAGCCAGCGCACCGGCTGCTGGACCGTGCGCGCGGACGTGACTCGCCCCCAGTCGACCGTCTGCGTCGAGAAGAAGGCGACGTGCCGCAGCCCGCGGGAGTTGACCCAGGTCCCCATCCGCAGCGCGCGCACGGCCACGGCGATGATCACCACCGCGAGCCCACCGCAGAGCGCGGCCGCGGGCACGTCCCGGGCGAGGGCGATGATCACCGCGGCGGACAGCACGTACGAGGCGAGCAGCAACAAGAGGGCGGCGGCACCGACGCGGTACGGCCCCGGGCGGTACGGCCGACGCCACTGGTCACGGTCGTCGAAGGGCAGCGCGGTGGAGGCGCTTTCATCGGATCCGCCGAAATCACGGTCGGCCGTCAGGAAGGGCAGGGGCACGACGGGTCCTCACTCGATCCACGCTGATGGGGCTTGTGCCCGGTGAGGCTACCCAGGCCCGCCGCACCCTTCCAGTCGGGCGGGCCAAGGGGGTATGTCGCCGACGCCGTGTCACCGGCCGTCGGCCGCCTCCGACTGCTGTACGTGCGCGGGGGACGGGTCGGAGGAGAGCGCGGGCATCGCAAGGAGCAGGGAGCCCACGAGCCCCGCGACGACCGTCAGCCCGACCAGGGCACGGCCGGCTATCTGCCCGGCCGACGGCCGCTCGCGCTCCGGTGGCGCCACATTGCTGCGGAACTTGTCGGCTTCAGCGACGAAGGCGAACGGTACGGGCTCGCGCCGACGAAACATGGGACTCGCTTCTCCTCAACGGACTCGAACGAAGTGTGTTCATCTACACAGACGCGCGAACGCACCAAAAGGTGCCCTCTTTCTCCGAATTCACCGAAGTTCGTTGTCTTCGCAGCGGATTGTCGTGAGGAGCGCGCGATGACCGGTTGTCAGTGCGGGCCCGTAGAGTGGGCGCCGCCCGAGCGAGATGATGGGAAGGACCCCCAAGCCGTGACCGAAACCCCTGCCGAAGACCTCAAGCCGACGTTCCGAGGCGATGTCACCGTCGAGCTGGTCAAGCACACCGCCGGCGACGCGGACGTGCTCTTCGCGGCCCGTGTCTCGACGCTGGGCGAGCAGTCCCTCGACGAGCTGTCGAAGGACCCCGAGCGCTCCAAGGGCCTCATCAACTACCTGATGCGCGACCGGCACGGCAGCCCGTTCGAGCACAACTCGATGACCTTCTTCATCAGCGCCCCGATCTTCGTCTTCCGCGAGTTCATGCGGCACCGCGTCGGCTGGTCGTACAACGAGGAATCGGGCCGCTACCGGGAGCTTGACCCGGTCTTCTACGTGCCGGACGCCGACCGCAAGCTCGTCCAGGAGGGCCGCCCGGGCAAGTACCGCTTCGTGGAGGGCACGCAGGGCCAGCAGGAGCTGACGTCGCGCGTGATGGAGGACTCCTACCGCCAGGCGTACGAGGCGTACCAGGAGATGCTGGCGGCGGGCGTGGCCCGCGAGGTCGCGCGCGCGGTGCTCCCGGTGGGCCTGTTCTCGTCGATGTACGCGACGTGCAACGCACGCTCGCTGATGCACTTCCTCGGTCTGCGTACCAAGCACGAGCTCGCCAAGGTGCCGTCCTTCCCGCAGCGTGAGATCGAGATGGTCGGCGAGAAGATGGAGGCGGAGTGGGCCAGGCTCATGCCGCTCACGTACGCGGCGTTCAACGCCAACGGCCGGGTGGCGCCGTAGGACCTCCCGGTTCCAACATATGTACGGATGAGCCGTCCGAAGTGTCCGTATTGCAGCATTTCGTAAAGTTCATCTAGCCTGATCAAACGGACCCGGCACTGCTTGAACCCCCGAGCAGGCAGTGCCGGGCTCCACCTTTGTCGTGACTTGTCGCGTCCCCCGAGGGGGCACCTGACCGTGAGCAGCGAGTAGCGTGTTACCCATGGCTCCGACCTCGACTCCGCAGACCCCCTTCGGGAGGGTCCTCACCGCCATGGTCACGCCCTTCACGGCGGACGGCGCACTCGACATCGACGGCGCGCAGCGACTCGCCGCCCACCTGGTCGACGCAGGCAACGACGGCCTGGTCGTCAACGGCACCACGGGCGAGTCCCCGACCACCAGCGACGCGGAGAAAACCGATCTCGTACGAGCCATCGTGGACGCGGTCGGCGACCGCGCCCATGTCGTCGCCGGAGTCGGCACCAACGACACCCGGCACAGCATCGAGCTGGCCCACGCCGCCCAGCAGGCCGGCGCACACGGCCTCCTCACCGTCACGCCGTACTACAACAAGCCCCCGCAGTCCGGCCTGCTGCGTCACTTCACGGCGATCGCCGACGCCACCGACCTGCCCGTGATGCTCTACGACATCCCGGGCCGCAGCGGCGTACCGATCAACACGGACACGATCGTCCGTCTCGCCGAGCACCCGCGCATCGTCGCCAACAAGGACGCCAAGGGCGACCTCGGCCGCGCCAGCTGGGCCATCGCCCGCTCCGGCCTCGCCTGGTACTCCGGCGACGACATGCTCAACCTCCCGCTGCTCTCCGTCGGCGCATGCGGCTTCGTCTCGGTCGTCGGACACGTCGTGGCCCCCGAGCTGCGCGCCATGCTCGACGCGTACATCGCGGGCGACGTGCACAAGGCCACGGAGATCCACCAGAAGCTGCTGCCGGTCTTCACCGGCATGTTCCGCACGCAGGGCGTGATCACGACCAAGGCCGCCCTCGATCTCCAGGGCCTGCCCGCGGGCCCGCTGAGGCTGCCGCTCGTCGGGCTCACCGCCGAGGAAACCGCCCAGCTCAAGATCGATCTTGCCGCCGGCGGGGTACAGCTCTGACACAGACTTCAAAAAGCTCCACAACTGAATCAACAGAATCGATCAACTGAACAAGCAAGCAAGTAGAACCACCACAGACAACTGCTACTGCACGAAACGTCACGCGCGCCACGTGCCCACAGGTACGTGGCGTGTGTGGTGAGGAGAGTCTTTTGAGTCATCCGCATCCTGAACTCGGCGCCCCCCCGAAGCTTCCGAAGGGCGGCCTGCGCGTCACACCGCTGGGCGGCCTCGGCGAGATCGGGCGCAACATGACCGTCTTCGAGTACGGCGGCCGCCTGCTGATCGTCGACTGCGGAGTGCTCTTCCCCGAGGAGGAGCAGCCCGGAATCGACCTGATCCTGCCGGACTTCACATCCATCAGGGACCGCCTCGACGACATCGAGGGCATCGTCCTCACGCACGGGCACGAGGACCACATCGGAGGCGTCCCGTACCTCCTGCGCGAGAAGCCGGACATCCCGCTGATCGGCTCCAAGCTGACCCTCGCGCTGATCGAGGCGAAGCTCCAGGAGCACCGCATCCGCCCGTACACGCTCGAGGTGGCGGAGGGCGACCGCGAGCGCCTCGGCACCTTCGACTGCGAATTCGTCGCGGTCAACCACTCCATCCCGGACGCGCTGGCCGTCGCCATCCGTACCCCGGCCGGCATGGTCGTCCACACCGGCGACTTCAAGATGGACCAGTTGCCGCTGGACCGGCGCCTGACCGACCTGCCGACCTTCGCCAGGCTCGGCGAGGAGGGCATCGACCTTCTCCTCGCCGACTCGACCAACGCCGAGGTCCCCGGGTTCGTGCCGCCCGAGCGCGACATCTCGAACGTGATCCGAGGCGTGTTCGCCGGTGCCCGCAAGCGCGTCATCGTGGCCAGCTTCGCCAGCCACGTCCACCGCATTCAGCAGATCCTCGACGCCGCGCACGAGTACGGCAGGAAGGTGGCCTTCGTCGGCCGCTCGATGGTCCGCAACATGGGCATCGCCCGGGACCTCGGCTACCTGAAGGTCCCGGCCGGGCTCGTCGTGGACGTCAAGACGCTCGACGACCTGCCGGACGACGAGATCGTCCTGGTCTGCACGGGCTCGCAGGGCGAGCCGATGGCGGCGCTGTCCCGGATGGCCAACCGCGACCACCAGATCCGGATCGTCTCCGGCGACACGGTGATCCTGGCCTCGTCGCTCATCCCTGGCAACGAGAACGCGGTGTACCGCGTCATCAACGGCCTCACACGGTGGGGCGCCAACGTCGTCCACAAGGGCAACGCGAAGGTCCACGTCTCCGGCCACGCCTCGGCGGGCGAGCTCCTGTACTTCTACAACATCTGCAAGCCCAGGAACCTGATGCCGGTCCACGGCGAATGGCGCCATCTGCGCGCCAACGCCGAGCTCGGTGCCCTCACCGGTGTCCCGCACGACCGCATCGTCATCGCCGAGGACGGCGTCGTCGTCGACCTCGTCGACGGAAAGGCGAAGATCTCCGGCAAGGTCCAGGCGGGCTATGTCTACGTGGACGGCCTCTCGGTCGGCGACGTCGGCGAGCCGGCCCTGAAGGACCGCAAGATCCTCGGAGACGAGGGCATCATCTCCGTCTTCGCGGTCATCGACTCCAGCACCGGCAAGATCACGGCGGGCCCGCACATCCAGGCTCGTGGCTCCGGCATCGAGGACTCCGCGTTCGTCGCGGTGCTTCCCAAGATCACGGACGCCCTGGAGAAGTCGGCGCAGGACGGCGTGGTCGAGCCGCACCAGATGCAGCAGCTCGTCCGCCGCACGCTGGGCAAGTGGGTCTCCGACACGTACCGTCGGCGCCCGATGATCCTCCCGGTCGTCGTCGAGGTCTGACACGCGTGAGGAGCGGGGCGCCTCGATTTGCATCGCGGCGCCCCGCTCCAGTACGTTTACGGCTCCGCCTGAGGGAAACCCGTGCACGCATGTGCTCGGAGCCCCGCGACAGGCCGGAAAATCCGACATCAGATCCTCTGATAAAGTCGGTCCAGCCGAAGGGCAGTCGAAAGACCGCCGAAAGGCAAAGGCCCCTCCAACGGGTACCGGAAACAAATTCCGATCGGAAACGGAACGGAAAACGGATCTGGTAAGGTTGGAAACACCGAAGGGAAGCGCCCGGAGGAAAGCCGGAGACTGAAGGGTCTCGGTGAGTACAAAGGAAGCGTCCGTTCCTTGAGAACTCAACA
>NZ_JAPHNL010000239.1 GCF_026274175.1 Streptomyces beihaiensis | reverse complement strand
CCGCCGCCCGGCCGCCCGGCCCACGCCCCCGCCGGGCACCAGCACGGCGCGGGCCCGCAGCCCACCGCCCGTACGAGGCACTGGATCGAGATCAACGGCACACGCCACCAGATCTCCCGGCCCACCATGGTGCTCGGCCGGTCCACCGAGGCGGACGTGCGGATCGACGACCCGGGCGTCTCCCGCCGGCACTGCGAGATCCGGACCGGAACGCCCTCGACGATCCAGGATCTGGGGTCCACCAACGGGATCGTGGTGGACGGACAGCACACCACCCGCGCTACGCTCCGCGACGGCTCGCGGATCGTCGTGGGCTCCACCACCATCGTTTACCGGCAAGCCGAAGGGTGAAGCGGGGGCAATGTCAGAGCTGACCCTGACGGTCATGCGGCTGGGTTTCCTGGCCGTTCTGTGGCTGTTCGTGATCGTGGCCGTCCAGGTCATCCGCAGCGACCTGTTCGGTACGCGCGTCACCCAGCGCGG
>NZ_JAPHNL010000238.1 GCF_026274175.1 Streptomyces beihaiensis | reverse complement strand
ACGCGACAGCTCGGCTGCCTGCGCATCGGTCGGACGGAAGCGGTACTTGAACGCCCGCTTCACGCATGCCGTGGTCATGCTCACAAACTAGTGGGATCACTCGTAAAGATCAAACCTGCCGGTCAGAGCACGATCTTTCGCCCTGGGGGGCGAAACCTCGCCCCCTGCTCTGCTCCGCAGGGGTCTCGTTCCTCCCCTACCTAAAGGTGGGGGTATCCCGAGAGGATTCAGATGAACCGCTGGAGCGGCGCCAGATCGGAGCCTTGCCGGGACTGGTCGGCCGCCTGGTCCAGTTCCCGGGTGAAAGCCGGCAGCGCGGCAGGCGCGATCTGACTGACGGCCTGCCGTAGTGCGGCAACCGTGGCGGGCGGATGGGGGATGAGTGGCTGCCCAGCGGCGAAGGTGGTCATGGCTGCTCCCATGGGCGCGATTCTGATCCCATGAGTCAGCGTATCGGGCTCAGGCACCGTCTCGTCGCTCGGACGAGTGAGGGAGAAACGACATGGCTACCTGTGCTGACCGGCCTCGGAGGACGGCCGGGCGATGCGACGGTCTCCCCTGAGCCGCGGTCGGCCTAGGCCCTGTCTTCAAACTCCCGCCTGCCCGGCGATGCCTGGCACGCACGCTCGCGGCGTTGCCGAAAAGCCCG
>NZ_JAPHNL010000237.1 GCF_026274175.1 Streptomyces beihaiensis | reverse complement strand
CCGGGTCGCCGAGGGCGGCGGCGAGTGTTCCGTCTCCGTCGACGACGTGACGGGCGGCGCCCTCGCCGTGCGGCACCGCCCCGGTCCGCTCGGCGGCCAGCGCCACCGCGGCGTCACGGGCGGCGGACGCCTCGTCCACGGTCAGCGTGCGGTCGGCGGCACGGAAGCGGAGCGCGTAGGCGAGGGACTTCTTGCCCTCACCGAGCTGCTCCACGTTCTCGTACACGTCGAACAGGCGCAGCGATTCGAGGAGTTCACCCGCGCCCTCGCGCAGCACCTGCTCGACCTCATCGGCCGGGACCGCGCGGTCGACGACGAGCGCGACGTCCTGCGTGGCGACCGGGTAGGTGGAGATCCGCGGGGCCTGGACCGCGCCGGTGCCGGCCCGCTCCAGGAGGTCGAGGTCGACCTCGGCCGCGCAGGTGCGCGCGGGCAGGCTGAGCGCCTTGACCACGCGCGGGTGCAGCTCACCGGCGTGGCCGACGAGCGTCTGCCTGCCGTCGATGTCGACGTACAGCGCGGCGCAGCGGCCCGGGTGCCACGGCTCGTGCTGGTCGGCGCGGACGGTCAGCTCGGCCCGGGCGTCACCGCGTTCGTGGGCCCCAACGGACAGGGCAAGACCAATCTCGTCGAGGCCGTCGGCTACCTGGCCC
>NZ_JAPHNL010000236.1 GCF_026274175.1 Streptomyces beihaiensis | reverse complement strand
TCGAGATCGTCTCGCATGTGGTGGAGCTGGCGGCGGCGAAGGCTCCGTACGGCGTCTACCCGACCCCCGCCGATGTCGAGAGGCTGGACGCGGATCCGGTGCGCTGTCTGGACGCGGACGCGTCGAAGGCGATGGTCGCGGAGATCGACCAGGCCCACAAGGACGGCGACACGCTCGGCGGCGTCGTCGAGGTCCTCGCCTACGGCGTCCCGGTGGGTCTTGGCTCGCATGTGCACTGGGACCGTCGTCTGGACGCCCGTCTGGCGGCCGCGTTGATGGGGATTCAGGCGATCAAGGGTGTCGAGGTCGGTGACGGTTTCGACCTGGCCCGGGTGCCCGGTTCGCAGGCCCACGACGAGATCGTGGCGACCGAGGAGGGCGTGAAGCGGACCTCCGGCCGTTCCGGCGGCACCGAGGGCGGGCTGACGACCGGTGAGCTGCTGCGTGTGCGGGCGGCGATGAAGCCGATCGCGACCGTGCCGCGCGCTCTGGCGACGATCGACGTGGCCACGGGTGAGGCGGCCAGGGCGCACCATCAGCGCAGTGACGTGTGTGCGGTGCCGGCGGCCGGGATCGTCGCCGAGGCGATGGTCGCGCTGGTCCTGGCGGACGCGGTCGCGGAGAAGTTCGGCGGCGACAGCGTGCCGGAGACCCGGCGCAACGTCGAGTCCTACCT
>NZ_JAPHNL010000235.1 GCF_026274175.1 Streptomyces beihaiensis | reverse complement strand
GCCGCGCAAAACCCACATCCAGGTGCCGGAATATTGACCGGCTTCCCTTTCGCCAGACGGTGCAAAGTGCACCTTTGAAACGGAGCTTCCCTATGGCTTAGGATCGACTAACCCATGTCCAACCGCTGTTCACATGGAACCTTTCCCCACTTCGGTCCTTCAAGTTCTCATTGAAGTATTTGCTACTACCACCAAGATCTGCACTAGAGGCCGTTCAACCCGGGCTCACGCCCTAGGCTTCGTCACTGACCTCCACGTCCGCCTACTCCTCAGGGCATCGTTTCTACCCTGAGGGCGAGGTATGGGTGAGACGCTTGAGCGCCATCCATTTTCAGGGCTAGTACATTCGGCAGGTGAGTTGTTACACAGTCCTTAGCGGATTCCGACTTCCATGGCCACCGTCCTGCTGTCAAGATGTACTAACACCTTTTGTGGTGTCTGATGAGCGTCTACTCTGGCACCTTAACCTCGCGTTCGGTTCATCCCGCATCGCCAGTTCTGCTTACCAAAATTGGCCCACTTGGCACCGTCATCAGATCTCCGGCTTCATCGTCCGAGTAAGCCGGAGTACTCACCCATTTAAAGTTTGAGAATAGGTTGAGGTCGTTTCGGCCCCAATGCCTCTAATCATTCGC
>NZ_JAPHNL010000234.1 GCF_026274175.1 Streptomyces beihaiensis | reverse complement strand
TGCGCAGGTAGGCGCGGTTCGCGCGGGACCCGTAAGCCTTGTCCGCGCGGCCTTGTCCGCTCGGGTGCGCGGGCGCCCCGGCCCGAGCCGGGGCACCTTCACGCGCCCAGGACCACCTGGAATTACGGGGAGTCGCCGCGCCGGCCGGCCGTGACGACCAGCGCCATCGGCCGCTGCGCCTGCTCAACCGCCAGGTGAATCTTGGTGGTCAACCCGCCGCGGGAGCGTCCGAGCCCGTGGTCGCCGGGCTCGACGTGCACGCCACCGGGCGGCTCGGCCTGGAGGTCCCCCTTTTACGGGCACCGGCCGCGTACTGGTGGGCACGGAGAACAGTGGAGTCCACCGACAGGTCCCAGGTGATCAACTCATCCGCGTCCGCACGGGCCTGGAGCTGCTCGAAGATCCGGTGCCAGGTTCCGTCCCGCCGCCCGCGGCAAAACAGCGTGTACACCGTCTCCCACGGACCGTACCGCTCGGGAAGATCGCGCCACGGCACCCCGGTGCGGGTACGGAACCGTATGCCGTCGATGAGCTTCCGCTTGCTGTGTATCGCAGGCCGCCCCGGCTTCCTGCCCTTGGGCAGCAGCGGCTCCAACGCCGACCACTGCGCTTCCGTCAGATCCCCACGAGCCATAGCAAGTGATCATGACACGACCTTGATCATCTTTGAAAACAGACCCT